>NZ_JBEOVY010000007.1:0-56821 GCF_040295745.1 Saccharopolyspora sp. NPDC002686 | reverse complement strand
TCGTATCCGGTATTAGACCCCGTTTCCAAGGCTTATCCCAGAGTGCAGGGCAGATTGCCCACGTGTTACTCACCCGTTCGCCACTCATCCACACCCGAAGGTGCTTCAGCGTTCGACTTGCATGTGTTAAGCACGCCGCCAGCGTTCGTCCTGAGCCAGGATCAAACTCTCCAACAATGCTTTGTTGAAACAATCCCAGCAGACACTCACACAAACCCCAAGGGTTTGGAGCGTCATACTCAAAGAAACCACCAACCAACACAAATGTTTGGTCGGGGGCATAAAAGAACACTAACCAAAACAGTCCGCTGTTGAGTTCTCAAAGAACACACCCACACCATCACCATCACCCACAACCAATTACAGGCCGTGAAGCTCCGGGGAGCATTTCCTCTGTTCGCTTTCTTGTGCCGGTAACTCTAGCAGGCCCATTTTCCGGTGTTTCAGGGGGGTCGCTTTCGCTTCCCGCCGCCGCACCGTTCGAAATCCGGCTCGCTATTCGTCCCGACCGCAGTCAAGCGCATTTTCATCAAAGATCTGGGTTTGGGACCCGAATCCGCACCTCGGGCGCGAAGGCCCGCTGCTGCTTTTCCGGTTTCCCGATCGAGGTGCCCACTCTACCATCCGGAGATGGGAGCTTGGTTCGCTACCCCGTTGTCGCGCTCGTTCCGGTTTTCCCGGCCCGTGTCGCGCTGACTTGAATTAATTTACGCGCCGATCCGCGCCAAGTCAAATCCGCGGGGATCAGCACCGGAAAGAAGCGAACACGCAGGTCAGCGCCCCGTTCCGGTGCTGATTCAAGGCTAGTACAGGACCCGAACGCCCGCAGTGTGACGCTTGCCACGACGAATTACCAGCCAACGCCCGTGGAGCAGCTCCTCCTTGCTCGGAGACCACTCCTCATCAGCGATTTTGGTGTTGTTGACGTACGCGCCGCCCTCCTTGATGGTGCGCCGCGCCGCCCCCTTGCCGTTCGCCAGACCGGTCTCGACCAGCAGGTCGACCAGGTTCGGACCGTCCGAGAGCCGCACCTCCGCCGTCGGCACCGCAGCCATCGCCGAGTCCAGCGTCGGCTCGTCGAGCTCGCCCAGCTCGCCCCGGCCGAACAGCGCCTGGCTGGCCGCGATGACCTTCTGCGTCGCGTCCGCGCCGTGCACCAGCGTGGTCAGCTCCTCCGCGAGGCGCTTCTGCGCTGCGCGCAGCTGGGGCTTCTCCGCCGTGGTGCGCTCCAGCTCGGCGATCTCCTCGCGGCCGAGGAAGGTGAACAGCCGCAGGTACTTCGCCACGTCGGCGTCGGCCGAGTTCACGAAGTACTGGTACCAGGCGTACGGCGTGGTCATCGTCGGGTCGAGCCAGACGTTGCCGCCGCCGGTGGACTTGCCGAACTTGCGGCCTTCCGAGTCGGTGACCAGCGGGAGGGTCAGCGCGTGCGCGGCGACGCCCTCCTGCTTCCGGACCAGGTCGACGCCGGCGATGATGTTGCCCCACTGGTCGGAGCCGCCGAGCTGCAGCCGGGTGCCGTACTTGCGGTTCAGCTGCACGTAGTCGTTGGCCTGCAGGAGCATGTAGCTGAACTCGGTGTAGGAGATGCCGTCGGTCTCCAGCCGCCGCTTGACGGTCTCCCTGGCCAGCATGGTGTTCACCGAGAAGTGCTTGCCGATGTCGCGCAGGAACTCGGTGACCGGCAGGTCCGCGGTCCAGTGCGCGTTGTTCTCCATGATCGCGCCGGTCGGCGAGTCGTCGAAGTCGACGAACGCCGACAGCTGGGTGCGGATCTTCTCGGTCCACTCCAGCACGGTGCTCTCGTCGTGCAGGTTGCGCTCACCGACGTCGCGCGGGTCGCCGATCAGGCCGGTGGCTCCGCCCGCCAGCACCACCGGTCGGTGCCCGGCCTGCTGGAAGCGGCGCAGGGTCAGGATCGGGATCAGGTGTCCGGCGTGCAGGCTGGGCCCGGTCGGGTCGAAACCGGCATAGAGGGTGAGCGGCCCCTGGTCGAGTTCCCGTCGCAGCGAATCGAGGTCGGTGGATTGCGCGATCAGTCCGCGCCAGGTCAGCTCGTCGAGGATGTTCTCACTCACGCCTGCCAGTCTCGCTCATGCGAGCAACCGGGTTTACGCCCGGGCCTGGACCCGGCGGCGGGCGCCGCGCCGGTAGCTGCTGACGGCGTCCGAGCCGTCCACCCAGGTCCGCCACGGCAGGTCCATGGCCGCGGCCACTCCGACGCGCGGGCCGCTGCGGATGTCGTCCTCGGCGACCGGCGAGCCGTTGACCAGCCGGATGGGTGAGGCCGGGTCGGTGAGGTCGATGCCGTTGTGCTCCCGGGTGATGCCCAGGACTCCGGCCAGCCGGGCCGGGCCGCTGGCGATCTGGGACTCCTTGCGGACCGCCGGGCGCCGGGAGCGCGCCAGGTCGTGGCCCGCGGTGATCTCCCCGGCGCGGAGCAGGACCGCGCCGGGGACACCGTCGGTCAGGCACACCACGTTGATGCAGAAGTGCATCCCGTAGACGAAGTACACGTAGAGGTGGCCGGCCGGGCCGAACATGACCGCGTTGCGCTCGGTCCGACCCCGGTAGCAGTGCGACGCGGGGTCGTCCAGCCCGCGGTAGGCCTCCACCTCGACCAGGCGCACACCGACCTCGCCCTCGGGGCTGTTCGAGCGCAGCTCGCAGCCGAGGAGCCGTCGAGCCACCCACAGCGGGTCGAGGGCGAGTTCGTCGCGTGTCACCTGGCGCACACCGTAGACAGTACCGGTCGTGGCTGAACCGTGATCACTTAGACAGCCAGCCGCGATGTTCGCGCACCGCGGCCACCACCCGTTCGCGCTGCTCGGCGACCCGGTCCGGGGCGGTGCCGCCGTGCGCGTCGCGGGAGGCGATCGAGCCCTCGACGGTGAGCACCTCGCGCACCTGCGGGGTCAGCGCCGGGTTGGCCGCGGCCAGCTCCTCGTCGGTCAGCTCCTCCAGGCCGACGCCGCGGGCTTCGGCGGTGCGGACGCACTCCCCCGACGCCTCGTGCGCCACCCGGAACGGCACGCCCTGGCGGACCAGCCACTCGGCGATGTCGGTGGCGAGGGTGAAACCGGCGGGCGCGAGTTCGGCGAGCCGTTCGGTGTGGAAGGTCAGGGTGCCGAGCATCCCCGCCATCGCAGGCAGCAGGAGGTCCAGCTGCTCGACGGAGTCGAAGACCGGCTCCTTGTCCTCCTGCAGGTCGCGGTTGTAGGCCAGCGGCTGCGCCTTGAGGGTGGCCAGCAGACCGCTGAGGTTGCCGATGAGCCGACCGGACTTGCCGCGGGCGAGTTCGGCGACATCGGGGTTCTTCTTCTGCGGCATGATCGAGCTGCCGGTGGCCCAGGCGTCGTCGAGGGTCACGTAGCCGAACTCGGCGGTGTTCCAGATGATCACCTCTTCGGCGATCCGGGAGAGGTTCACGCCGAGCATGGCCAGGCAGAACGCCGCTTCGGCGGCGAAGTCGCGGGACGCGGTGCCGTCGATGGAGTTGTCCGTGGCGCCGTCGAAGCCGAGTTCGGCGGCGACGGCCTGCGGGTCGAGGCCGAGCGAGGAGCCCGCCAGCGCGCCGGAGCCGTAGGGCGAGTACGCGGTGCGGGCGTCCCAGTCGCGGATGCGCGCGACGTCGCGCAGCAGCGACTGGCAGTGCGCGAGCAGGTGGTGCGCGAGCAGCACCGGCTGGGCGTGCTGGAGGTGGGTGCGACCGGGCAGCACCGCGTCGGGGTGGTTGGCGGCCTGGGTGACCAGCGCGTCGACGACGTCCAGGACGCCCGCGGCGACGCGGCGGTTGGCGTCGCGCAGCCACATCCGGAACAGGGTGGCGACCTGGTCGTTGCGGGAACGGCCCGCGCGCAGCTTGCCGCCGAGGTCGGTGCCGACCCGCTCCAGCAGGCCGCGTTCGAGGGCGGTGTGCACGTCCTCGTCGTCGATGACCGGCTTGAAGGCGCCGGATTCGACGTCTGCGGCGAGGACGTCCAGGCCCTGCAGCATCCGCTCGAGCTCGTCGGCGGTGAGCAGCCCGGCGTGGTGCAGCACGCGGGCGTGGGCGCGGGATCCGGCGATGTCGTAGGGCGCCAGCCGCCAGTCGAAGTGGGTCGACAGGCTCAGCGCGGCCATCGCTTCGGCCGGGCCGGAGGCGAACCGGCCGCCCCAGAGCTTGGTGGGCTCGCTGCCTTGCTGCGTCACGGGTGTTCCTTAGGTGTGCTCGTAGTTGGGTGGAGGTCGGCCGGTCTCAGGCTTGGCCGCAGAACTGGCCGAGCTCCCGTTCGGAGGAGTCGTACCAGGTCGGGAGGTCCGGGGCGCGCCAGGGTCGTTCGCGGACGATCGCGCGGCCCTCGTGCAGGGCGATCCGGACCTCGCCGGAGACCTGCTGCTGCGAGTCGGCGACGAAGGCGTCCAGGGCGTCCTTGAACGGCGAGAACCACAGGCCGTCTTCGACCAGTTCGCTCCAGCGGTGCCCGACGGTGCTCTTGAACCGGGCCAGGTCGGGTTCCAGGGTCGCCGCTTCCAGCTCCCGGTGCGCGGTGATCAGCGTGATCGCTCCCGGTGCCTGGTAGCTCGCGGCGGTGCCCACGCCGTGGACGCCGGCCCGCAGGTTGAGCTCCCGGATCGCTTGCAGCACCGTGACGGTCTCGCCGTCGATGGCCACCGGAACGCCCCGGTCGAAGGTGATTGTCAGCTCTTCGGCGTCGGGCGTGCCCCAAACGTCTTGCGTGGGAACGGTTTCCGCGCTCCGGCCCCAGATGTTCCGCTCGATCGCGCAGTGCGCCTTCCCACCGACGTCGTGGTGGCCGCGGCCCGGGGAGACCACGCCCAGCCGGGGCGCGAGGGCACGGACATCGGCTTCGAGATGTCCGTGCTCGCCCGCGCAGCCGTGCGCGACGGCGTTCGCGCCGAACTGGTCGGCAGCGGCGACGAGGTGCTTGGCGATCATCGGCCGGGACAGCGCGGGCACCGGCGGGAGCGCGTTGGCCTGCAGCGCGGGCAGGCAGTACTGCTCGGCGAACTCGTCGCGGGCGTCGGTGACGACCGCTTCGACCGCTCCGCAGTCGAGGGCGCGCCGGCGGACCGCCGCCAGGTCCTCGCCGCCCTGGCCGAGGTCGACCGTGATGGCAACGACCTCGGCCCGGGTCCGCTCCGCGAACCACCGGATGGCCGCGGACGAGTCCGGATCGCCGGAGTAGGCGAGCACCACGCGCTCACTCATCTGCTCTGCTCCTCAGTGCTGGCGCGGATCCGGGCCACTTCCCGCGCCGGTGGCGGCTCCGCTCGGAGCCGCCACCCGATCCGCGCTCTAGGTCCTGCCGTTGTTCTCCGGTGCGTCCTCGTCGGCGGGCCGGGCACCGGCGGCCATCGCGGTGAACCGCTCCCCCAGCTCGTGGCCGGTGAGGGGTTCGCGGGCGACGATCATCACGGTGTCGTCACCGGCGATGGAGCCGACGACCTCCGGCAGCGAGGCCCGGTCGATGGCGCTGGCCAGGAACTGCGCCGCCCCCGGCGGGGTGCGCAGCACCGTCAGGTTGCCCGAGCCGTCGGCGCCGACGAGCAGTTCGCCGAGCAGCCGGCTCAGCCGCGAGGTGCCGCCCTGGACGCCGCGGACCGGACTGCCGTCCTCGGGGATGACGTAGACCGCCGCCCCGCCGTCCGCGCCGCGCAGCTTGACCGCGCCGAGCTCGTCGAGATCCCGGGACAGGGTGGCCTGGGTGACCTCGATGCCGTCGTCGGCGAGCCGCTTGGCCAGTTCGGTCTGGCTGCGGATGCCGTTCGACGAGACCAGTTCGACGATGCGGGCTTGCCGCGCCACTCGGTTCGTCATGGTCGTCGCACCAACCACGCCAGCAGCGCCTTCTGCGCGTGCAGGCGGTTCTCGGCTTCGTCGAACACCGCGCTGGCCGGGCCGTCGATCACGTCGTCGGTGATCTCCATGCCGCGGTGCGCGGGCAGGCAGTGCAGCACGCTGGTGCCGGGCTTGCCGGTGGCGGCCAGCAGTTCGGCGTTGACCTGGAACGGGCGGAACGGGCTGACCCGGTCCTTGCCGTCGTTCTCCTGGCCCATCGAGGTCCAGGCGTCGGTGACCAGGACGTCGGCACCGTCCACGGCGGCGTTCGGGGTGCTGAACAGCTCGACGGAGCCACCGGTTTCGGCGGCGCGCGCCTTGGCCGCCTCCAGCACCCACTCCAGCGGGCGGAAGCCCTCCGGGGCGCCGATGCGCACGTGCATGCCCGCGGTGACGCCGCCGACCATCAGCGAGTGCGCCATGTTGTTGGCGCCGTCGCCGAGGTAGGTCAGGGTCAGGCCTTCGAGCTTGCCGTGCCGCTCGCGGATGGTCTGCAGGTCGGCGAGCACCTGGCAGGGGTGGAACTCGTCGGTCAGCGCGTTGATCACCGGGACGCTGGAGACCGAGGCCATGGCGTCGATGCGGGCCTGGGCGAAGGTCCGCCACACCACGGCGTCGACGTAGCGGGACAGAACCCGGGAGGTGTCCTCGATGGTCTCCTCGCGGCCGAGCTGCATCATGCGCCCGTCCACGACGACCGGGTGGCCGCCGAGCTGGGCGATGCCGACCTCGAAGGACAGCCGGGTACGGGTGGAGTTCTTCTCGAACAGGACCGCGACGGCCTTCGGCCCGGCCAGCGCGTCGGAGCCGAGCGGGTCGGCCTTGAACTGGTCGGCGAGGTCGAGGACCTCGATCTGCTCCTCGGGTGTGAGGTCGTCGTCGCGGAGGAAGTGGCGGGGCATCAGTCGTTCTCCTTGGCAGCGTCGAGCAGCGCGGGCAGGGCGGCGAGCAGTCGCTGCACCTGCTCGGACCGCACGATCAGCGGTGGGGCCAGCCGGATGGCATTCGGCTGGATGGGGTTGAGCAGGAATCCGGCGTCCTGCGCGGCGGCGGCGATCTTGGCCGACACGGCTTCGGTCAGGCCCACGCCGATCAGCAGGCCTTCGCCGCGCACTTCGCCGATCAGCGGGTGGTCGAGCTGCCGGATGCCGGAGGCGAGTTCCCCGCCGACCTTCTCGACGTGCTCGAGCAGGTCGTCGGCGGCGATGGTGTCGAGCACCGCGAGCGCGGCGGCGCAGACCACCGGGTTGCCGCCGAAGGTGGTGCCGTGCTGGCCGGGGTGCATCAGGTCGCCCGCGGCGCCGATGCCGATGCAGGCGCCGATGGGCAGGCCGCCGCCGAGCCCCTTGGCCAGGGTGATCACGTCGGGCGTGATGCCCGCGCGCTGGAAGGCGAACCAGGCCCCGGTGCGGCCGATGCCGGTCTGCACCTCGTCGACCACGAGCAGCGCGCCGTTGCGGGCGGTGATCTCGCGGGCCGCCTGGAGGTAGCCCTCGGGCGGGACGATCACGCCGTTCTCGCCCTGGATCGGTTCCAGGAACACCGCGGCGGTGTTGTCGTCCACTTCGGACTCCAGCGCGGCCACGTCGCCGTAGGGCACGTGCACCACGCCGGGCGGCAGCGGTTCGAAGGGCTGCTGCTTGGCGGGCTGGCCGGTGAGCGCGAGCGCGCCCATGGTGCGGCCGTGGAAGCCGCCGTCGGTGGCCACGATCTTGGCCCGGCCGGTCAGCCGCGCGATCTTGAACGCGGCCTCGTTGGCCTCGGCGCCGGAGTTGCAGAACAGCACGCGGCCCTGACCGCTCGCCCCGGCCAGGTCCAGCAGCCGTTCGGCGAGTTCGAGACCGAGCTCGTGCACGTAGAGGTTGGAGACGTGGCCGAGCTTGCCGACCTGCTCGGAGACCGCTCGCACGATGGCCGGGTGGGCGTGGCCGAGCGCGTTGACCGCGATCCCGCTGAGGAAGTCCAGGTAGGTCTTGCCGTCGGCGTCGGTGACCTCGGCGCCGGAACCGCTGACCAGGGTCAGCTTCGGCGTGCCGTAGTTGTCCATCATGGACGCTTGCCAGCGCTGCGCGCCCGCGGCGTTGCCGACTGTTCCGCCTCTCCGCGATTCACAGTGGTGGCCGCGTTCGGGATTGATCTCACGTTTCGAGGTTTCTTGTGGTTGAGTTGCGTCACGGTCCCCTGAGGTGCGGTTGAGATGCGCCCCAGTCGGCACAGAATCACTCATCACTTCTCCTCGGTGTTCTGCGCTGGCACGACCATGGTGCCGATGCCGGCGCTGGTGAAGACCTCCAGCAGCAAGGAGTGCGCGAGGCGTCCGTCGATGACGTGGGCCCGCGGGACTCCGCCGCGCACCGCGCGCAGGCAGGCCTCCATCTTCGGGACCATGCCCGAGGCCAGGTCCGGCAGCAGTTCGGCCAGCTGGTCGGCGTCGAGCCGGGACACCAGCGACGAGCGGTCCGGCCAGTTCGTGTAGAGGCCTTCGACGTCGGTGAGCACCACCAGCTTCTCGGCGCCCAGCGCCACCGCCAGCGCGCCGGCGGCGGTGTCGGCGTTGACGTTGTGCACCACGCCGTCGGCGTCCGGGGCGACGGTGGACACGACCGGGATGCGACCGGCGTTGATCAGGTCCAGCACCGCGTCGGGGTTGACCGAGACGACGTCGCCGACCAGGCCGACGTCGACCGCTTCGCCGTCGACGGTGGCGGTGCGGCGCTCGGCGGTGAACAGCCCGGCGTCCTCGCCGGACATGCCGACCGCGTAGGGGCCGTGCTGGTTGATCAGGCCGACGAGCTCGCGCCCGACCTGGCCGACCAGCACCATGCGCACCACGTCCATGGTTTCCGGGGAGGTGACCCGCAGTCCGCCGCGGAACTCCCCCTCCATGCCGAGGCGGTCGAGCATCGAGGTGATCTGCGGGCCGCCGCCGTGCACCACGACGGGGTGCAGCCCCGCCAGGCGCAGGAACACCATGTCGGTGGCGAAGGCCTGCTTGAGCTCGTCGTCGACCATCGCGTTGCCGCCGTACTTGATCACGATGGTGGCGCCGTGGAAGCGCTGCAGCCACGGGAGCGCTTCGACCAGCACGCTGGCCTTCTCCGCGGCGGTGGCCAGCCGGTCGGTGGTTTCTGGGGTCATGACGAGTACGCGCTGTTCTCTTCGACGTAGGCGTGGGACAGGTCGGTGGTCAGGATGGTCGCGGTGTGCTCGCCGAGGTGCAGGTCCACGACGATCTCGACCTCGCGGCCGGACAGGTCGGCCTCGCTGCGGTCGCGGGCCTTGGTGCCGCCGGCGTAGAGCGTGACGCCGTTGGTGGCGATCTCGAGCTTGTCGACGTCGATCTCGGCGTCGACCCGGCCGAGCGCCATCGCGATGCGGCCCCAGTTCGGGTCGGAGCCGAAGATCGCGGTCTTGACCAGGTTGTCCTCGGCGATGGTGCGCCCGATGGCGACCGCGTCGGCTTCGCTGACCGCGCCGCGCACGACGACGTCGATGACCTTGGTGGCGCCCTCCGCGTCGTCCTGCAGCTGGCGGACCAGATCCGCGCAGACGGTGGTCAGCAGCTCGGTGAAGTCCTCTTTGGACACCTCGACGCCGGAGGCGCCGGAAGCCAGCACCAGCACGGTGTCGTTGGTGGAGGTGCCGCCGTCGACGTCGAGCCGGTCGAAGGTGACCCGGGTGGCCGCGCGCAGCGCCTCGTCGAGGTCGTCGCCGCTGATCACCGCGTCGGTGGTGAGCACGCCGAGCATGGTGGCCAGGTTCGGCGCGAGCATCCCGGCGCCCTTGGTGAAGCCGCCGATCGACCAGCCCGCGTCGTGCTGGCTGAAGGCCTGCTTGGCCTTGGTGTCGGTGGTGAGCACGGCGTTGGCCGCGTCGGAACCGGCCTGCTCGTCGTTCCCGAGCGCCTGGGCGGCGGTGTCGACGCCGGGCAGCAGCGCGTCCATCGGCAGCCGCTCCCCGATCAGACCGGTCGAGCAGACCGCCACCTCGATCGCGCCGGCACCGAGCACGTCGGCGACCTTCTCCGCGGTGGCGTGGGTGTCCTGGAATCCCTCGGGGCCGGTGCAGGCGTTGGCGCAGCCGGAGTTCAGCACCACCGCGCGCAGCTTGCGCTCCTTGAGCACCTGCTGGGACCACAGCACCGGCGCGGCCTTGACCTTGTTGGTGGTGAACACCCCGGCGGCGGCCTGCTGCGGCCCGTCGTTGACGACGAGCGCGAGGTCGCGCTTGCCCCCGGCCTTGATCCCGGCGGCCACCCCGGCCGCCCGGAAACCGGCAGGTCCGGTCACGCTCATTTGCTCTCCTCGGTGTCTTCGACGGTGTGCCCCGCAGCGGTGAGCACTTCCGCGGCCTGCTCGGCGGCGTCGGCCGGGACCAGGATCCAGTCGGTGTCGAACGTGGACAGGGTGAAGACGCTGATCCCGGCGTCGGCCAGCGGCACCAGCAGCGCGGCCAGGACCCCGGTCAGCGCGAAGTCCAGCGGGCCGTGCACCTCCAGCGCCCGGAACGGCCCCTCGACCCGCACGTCGCGCCCGGCTTCGGCGGCCAGCGAGTACGGGAAGACGATGGTGCGGCCCGCGCTGGTGGTGATGCTGCCCTTGATCGGCGCGTTGCCGCCGGTCAGCGCCAGGTTGACGTGCTCGGGGACCATGCCCACGGCCAGCGGTTCGCCGTGCAGCCGCAGCGCCATGCCGGTCACGGGGCCACCCCGACCGTCGGCAGGCCGGTGGTCTCGGGCAGGCCGACCGCGAGGTTCATGCACTGCACGGCACCGCCCGCGGTTCCCTTGGTGAGGTTGTCCTCGGCGGCGACGACGATCAGCCGATCGGCGTCGGGGTCCACCGCCAGCTGCAGGTGGACGGTGTTCGCGCCGAGGGTGGCCGAGGTCTGCGGCCACTGCCCCTCGGGAAGCACGTGCACGAAGGGCTCGTCGCCGTAAGCGTCGAGGTAGGTCTTGCGGGCCGCAGCGGCGTCGACGCCCTCGCGCAGCGCGGCGCTGCAGGTGGCGAGGATGCCGCGCGACATCGGCGCGAGGACCGGGGTGAAGGAGACCTTCACCGGCTGGCCCGCCGCGGCACTGAGGTTCTGGATGAACTCCGGGGTGTGCCGGTGCGCGCCGCCGACGCCGTAGACGCTGGCCGAACCCATGACCTCGGCGGACAGCAGGTGCGGCTTGAGCGCGCGACCGGCGCCGGAGGTCCCGGTGACCGCGACGACGACCGCTTCGGGCTCGACCAGCCCGGCGGCGAGCGCCGGGGCGAGCGCCAGCGAGGACACCGTGGGGAAGCAGCCCGCGACGGCGACGCGCTTGGCGCCACGCAGCCGCTCGCGCGCGCCGGGCAGTTCGGGCACGCCGTAGGGCCAGGTGCCGGGGTGGTCGCCGCCGTACCAGCGGGACCAGTCCTCGGGGTCGTTGAGCCGGTGGTCGGCGCCGCAGTCGATCACCACGGTGTCCTCGCCGAGTTCGGCGGCGATCGCGGCGGAGTGGCCGTGCGGCAGCGCGAGGAAGACGACGTCGTGCCCGGCGAGCTCGGCGGCCGTGGTCTCGGCCAGCACCCGGTCGGCCAGCGGCAGCAGGTTCGGCTGGTGCTCGCCGAGCCTGCTCCCGGCGTTGCCGCCCGCGGTCAACGCACCGATCTCCACCTCGGGGTGCGCGAGCAGCAGGCGGAGCAGCTCCCCGCCCGCGTAGCCACTGGCACCGGCAACCGCCACTCGAACCGTCATGCGGATGATTATGCACCCTCATGCAACATTAATCAAACAGGCATTCGTCACGCGCGAAAATGATTTGCCGCCGGCCCGGCCGCTCGACTAGGAAACCTGAATGCTCAAAGGCAAGTCGATCGGGCTCAGGGCCCGGCACGAGGACGACATCCCGGTCCTGCGGGCCGAGCTCTACGACGACGTGGTCAACGGCTCGCGCGCCGAAGCCGGCCCGTGGCGGCCGATCACGCCCGGCTCGAACGACCCCCGGCTCGTGGTGACCGACGAGAACCAGAAGGAGCAGGTCGTCCCGTTCTCCGTGGTGGAGCTGGACAGCGGCGCGCTGGTCGGCAGCGCGACGCTGTGGGGCATCGACAACCACAACAGATGCGCGCACATCGGGCTGGGACTGCTGCCCTCCTGCCGCGGCAAGGGCTACGGCACCGACGTGGTCGAGACGCTGTGCTACTACGGATTCACCGTGCGCGGCATGCAACGCCTGCAGATCGAGACGCTGGCGGACAACACCGCGATGCTGCGCGCCGCCGAGCGCAACGGCTTCGTCCGCGAAGGCGTGCTGCGCTCCTCCGCCTGGGTGCTGGGCGAGTTCGTGGACGAGGTGCTCCTCGGCCTCCTCGCCGAGGAGTGGAAGCCAGGCTCGAAGGGCTAGGCCACCGCCCGGCTCGTGCGCAGCTGCTCGTGAGTACTTCGGGGGGCTATAGCGCCCCGAAGTACTCACGAGACTGGAGCTCGCACCGGGCCGTTCGACGTGGTCGGATCGCAGCGGGTCCCGATGCGTAGGAGGCGTGATGGTCACCGTGCAGGCCGCTGTTGTGCAGGACGCTCCCGTTGCTTTCGATCTCGACGCCACGCTGGGCAAGGTCGATCGGCTCGCCGCTGAGGCCGCCGCCGGCGGGAGCGAGCTCGTCGTGTTCCCGGAGGCGTTCGTCTCCGCCTATCCCCGGGGCGTCACCTTCGGGGCGACCGTCGGGCAGCGGACACCTGAGGGGCGGCAGCTGTACCGGCGGTACTGGGAGTCCTCGATCGAGGTGCCCGGCCCGGCCACCGAGCGCATCGGGGCCGCCGCCGCGCGGCACGGGATCCACCTGGTCATCGGCGTCATCGAACGCGATCGCGGCACGCTCTACTGCACCGCGCTGACCTTCGGGCCCGACGGCGGGCTCCTCGGCAAGCACCGGAAGCTGATGCCGACCGGCAGCGAACGCCTGGTGTGGGGATTCGGCGACGGCTCGACCATGCCCGTGCACGACACCCCGATCGGCCGCATCGGCACCGTCATCTGCTGGGAGAACTACATGCCCGCGATGCGCATGCACATGTACTCGCAGGGCGTGCAGCTCTACTGCGCACCGACCGCCGACCCCCGCGACACCTGGGTGGCGAGCATGCAGCACATCGCCTGCGAAGGCCGCTGCTTCGTGCTCTCCGCCAACCAGTTCACCCGGCGCTCGGACTACCCGGCCGACTACCCCGTCGACGCCGAGCCGGACGCGGTGCTCAGCCGGGGCGCGTCGGTGATCGTGGACCCGCTCGGCACCGTGCTGGCCGGCCCCGCCACCGGAGGACCGGCGATCCTGCGGGCGGAACTCGACCTGGGCCGCATCGCGGAGGGCAAGTTCGACTTCGACGCCGTCGGCCACTACTCGCGCCCGGACGTCTTCGAGCTCCGCGTGGACCAGAGCCCGAAGCGGCCGGTCGTCTGACGCATCCGCCAACCGGACGTTTCGGGCGCTTCGCACCCATCTGGATGAGCTCCGGTCGGGCTTCCCGAAGTGCTGTGGCTCACCCGACCCCCTTGCGTGATCGTTGCGGCGGCGAGGGATCATCGTTGTGATGACGATGATCCCGCCCCGCCCGAGCGCGGTCCACCGCGCGTCGCGGCCGACTTCAGGCTGGGTGGGGCGTCGGGTGCGGTTACGCGGCATCGAACCGGGCGACCGGCGCACCCTGGTCGGCTTCGACCGGGAGTCCGCGAGCGAAGGGCCGCCGCAGTTCGACGGCTACCGGCACTGGGCGGCGCACCGCGCCAACCACCTCGAAGCCGGCGAGGACCTCCAGCTGGCGATCGAAACCCGGCAGGACCGCACCCTGGTCGGCTCGCTGTCGACGAGCCAGCCGGAAGCGGGGATCTTCAGCTACGGCATCGGGATCGGCCCGCAGCACCGCCGCCACGGCTACGCCGACGACGCGATCAACACCCTGCTCGGCTACATGTTCGGCCACCGCCGCTTCACCAAGTGCGAGGTCGGCATCTACAGCAGCAACGCCGCATCGCTCACCCTGCACGCCAGGCTCGGCTTCCGCGAGGAAGGCCACCTCCGCGACCCGGAATTCCTCTGCGGCGGAGCCCAGTACCTGGTCCTGATGGGCATCACCGCCGAGGAGTTCGCCACCCGCCGCCTCCCCCGGGCCCGCTGAGGGCTCACGACGGTGCGACGACTCCCGGGGCGGCGTCCGGTACTGGGGCCGGGATCGCGGGACGCGCTGTGACGATCACCTGGCCCCCGCAGTTCCAGCACTCCGGTTCGTTCTCGGGCGCCGTTCGGCCCGCTACGTCGCAGTCGGGGCACATCCAGGCCGTCAGGATGATGTGACCGGCGGGGTCTCGTCGGGGGATCACGGGCAGCCACCCACTTCGATCATGCCGGGGGCTGAACGCGCAACGTGAAGCCCGCTGGCAAGCACTTCACTCGTGTGGGCGGGAATTATCGACGCACCGAGCACCCGGGGTCAACAGCCGTGGACAGCTCGTCGCACACCCGCTCGGCCCGTCGAGGTCCATTTGACAGGCCCATGACCTGGCGTTTCCCTCGGGCCGTGGGCGAGGGGCCCGCACAGGTCTCGGGGGGAGGGACCGGATGGCGACGTACGAGTACGACTGCCCTCGGTGCGGTCGGTTCGAGACCCGGCAACCGATGGGGACGGCGGCGGACTCGCACACCTGCCCCACCTGCCTGGGCAACGCCCACCGGGTCTTCTCGGCACCGCACCTGAACGCGGTGCCCGAGCAGCTCAGCGCCGCCCTCGCCCGCGAGGAGCGCAGCCGGGCGGAACCGGAGGTCGTCACGGAGGTGCCGGACTCCCCTTCCCGCCTCCGCCCCTGACCGAGCCAGGCACCCGGAGGTGTCACCGGTGGCATACGTGGGACTGCTCTACGTCGGCGCCGTGCTGTTCCTCAACGGCGTCATGCTGTTGGGGAAGGCCGACCCCAAGTCGATCGGCGTCTTCAACATCTTCGTCGGCGCGCTCCAGGTGATCACGCCAACCGTGCTGATCGCGACTGCGCTCGCCGACCCCGTCACGATCCTCAGCGCCTCGGGCATCTACCTGTTCGGCTTCACCTACCTCTACGTCGGCATCGGCCTGCTCGGCGACTTCGACAGCAGCGGCGTCGGCTGGTTCTCGCTGTTCGTGGCGATCATGGCGCTGGGCTACTCGTACGCGAACTTCCAGCTGCTCGGCGACAGCCCGTTCGGCGTGATCTGGCTGTACTGGTCGTTCCTGTGGCTGCTGTTCTTCCTGCTGCTCGGGCTGAAGCGGGAGAAGCTGACCCGCTACACCGGCTGGGTCGCCGCGATCGAGGGCTGGGTGACCGCCGCCATCCCGTCCTTCCTGATCCTGACCGGCAACTGGCGCAACCCGAGCGCGACCGCGCTGACGCTGGCGGTGTTCGGCGTGGTCGTATTCGGCGCCCTGTGGTGGGGCACCACCCACGAGTGGTCGTTGCGGGGCTTCCAACGGGGACATCGGGCGATGCCGGTGTCCCGCTGATCAGCGCATCCGCGAGGAGGATTTGCCATGCCAGAAGTGGTGTTCAGCGTCGACCAGTCGAAGTCGATGCGCGAGCAGGCGGTGCCCGGCCACAACCGCTGGCACCCGGACGTCCCGGTGGCCCACACGGTGCGGCCGGGCCAGGAGTTCCGGGTCGAGTGCCGGGAGTGGACCGACGCGCAGCTCGGCAACAACGACTCGGCCAACGACGTCCGCGACGTCGACCTCGACGTCACGCACATGCTCTCCGGCCCGTTCGGGGTGGAGGGCGCCGAACCCGGTGATCTGCTGGTGGTCGACATCCTCGACCTCGGGCCGGTGCCGGAGGCCGGCGACGCCCCGGGCCAGGGCTGGGGCTACACCGGGGTGTTCGCCAGGAACAACGGCGGCGGCTTCCTGACCGAGCAGTTCCCCGACTCCTACAAGGCGATCTGGGACTTCCACGGCCAGCAGGCCACCTCCCGCCACCTGCCCGGCGTCCGCTACACCGGCATCACCCACCCCGGCCTGATCGGTACCGCACCGTCCGCCGACCTGCTGGCCAGGTGGAACCGGCGGGAGCAGGCGCTGATCGACACCGATCCGAGCCGGGTGCCGCCGTTCGGGCTGCCGCCGACGGTCCACGGCGCGCTGGCCGGTCAGGCCAGCGGTGCCGAGGCAGATCGCATCGCCGCCGAAGGGGCGCGGACCGTGCCGGCCCGCGAGAACGGCGGCAACCAGGACATCAAGAACCTCTCCCGCGGATCGCGGATCTGCTTCCCGGTCTTCGTGCCGGGCGCCAAGCTGTCCGTCGGTGACCTGCACTTCAGCCAGGGCGACGGCGAGATCACCTTCTGCGGTGCGATCGAGATGGGCGGGTTCATCGACCTGCACGTCGACCTGATCAAGGACGGCATGGCCAAGTACGGCGTGACCACCAACCCGCTGTTCATGCCGGGCAACGTCGAACCGCGGTACTCGGAGTTCCTGTCGTTCTCCGGGATCTCGGTGAACCACCAGTCGGACACGAACTACTACATGGACGCCACCATCGCCTACCGCCGGGCCTGCGAGAACGGCATCGAGTACCTCAAGAAGTGGGGCTACACCGGCGAGCAGGCGTACCTGCTGCTCGGGTCGGCACCGGTGGAGGGCCGGATCAGCGGCATCGTGGACATCCCCAACGCCTGCTGCACGCTGTACCTGCCCACCGCGATCTTCGACTTCGACGTCCGCCCCACGGCGGCCGGACCGACCGTCGAGGACCGCGGCCAGTGCGCCGTCACCTCGTGAACCGAGGGGGTGGTTCGCGCGGAACCACCCCCACCACCTCAGTTGTCCCGTGCGATCACCGGTGCGCGCAGGTCCAGCGCGTACTCGGTGGCGATGCGCAGCAGCATCTCCTTCTCCACCCGCAGCAGGCGGTTCTCCCGGCGGAGCCGGTCGAGCTCTTCGCGCTCCGCGGTCGTGAGCTCGTTCATCGCAACGGGTCGAACGGCCGCAGCAGCGCCGGGCGCTTGCCGGTGGTGATCTGCTCGGCGAGCAGGCGTCCGGTGAGCGGGCCGAGGGTCAGACCCCACATGCCGTGCCCGCCCGCGACGTAGGTGCCGGGCTGCTTGGTCGCACCGATCAGCGCGAGGCCGTCGGGCGTGACCGGACGTCCACCGACCCACTCGTCGTGGCGCTCTTCCCAGCGCACGCCCTTCAGCAGCGGGCGGGCCGAGCGCACGATCGCCTCGATGCGGCCCCGGTCCAGCGGGGCGTCGACCGGCCGGAACTCCATGGTCCCCGCGACGCGCAGTGCGCCCTGGTACGGCGTGCACGCCACCCGCGCGGCGGGCAGGTAGATCGGGCCGGGCACCGGTTCGTCGGTCGGGACGGTGAAGGAGTAGCCGCGGCCGGCGCGCACCGGGGTGCGCACGCCCAGCGGCTTGGCGAGCTTGCTGATCCAGGCGCCGGTGGCCAGCACGACCACCTCGGCGGAGACCCGGTCGCCCGCGTCGGACTTGACGATCACCTGACCGCTGGTGCGCACCATCTCCCGCACGGTGAACCCGGTGCGCAGCGTCCCGCCGCGCGCCACGAAGGACCGCGCGAGGGCCCGGGTGAACTCGCCCGGGTCGACGTAGCGCTGCCCGTCGACGCGCAGCACCGCCGAGATGCGGTCGGACAGCTGCGGCACGCCCGCTTCGGACACCGACAGCTCGGTGGTGGCGACCTGCTGGCCGCACTGCCGGATCTGGTCGAACTCGTGGCGCAGCTCGGCGACCTGCGCCGGGTTCTCGAACGCGGCGGTGATCGGCGCCGACTCGGTCTTCGCCTCGACCCCGCCCGCGGTCAGCGCGTCGAAGGCGTCCAGGCACTCGTTGTTCATCGGCACGAAGGAGGTCATCGAGCGCTTCCACGCCCACGGCGTGCAGTGCGCGGCGAAGCGCGTCAGGAACGACCACAGACCGGGGTCCGGCGACGCGGGCACGTGCAGCGGGGCGTCCGGGGAGAACAGCGTGCGCAGCCCGTACTTCAGCACTCCCGGTTCCGGCAGCGGGATGGAGAAGCCCGGCGAGAGGTACCCGGCGTTGCCCCAGGACGATCCCGCCGCCACGTCCTGCTTGTCGAGCACGGTCACCTCGACGCCGTGCTCCTGCAGGAACCACGCGGTGGACAACCCGACCACCCCGGCCCCGACGACCACTGCCCGTCGCGGAATCCCGTCGATCCCGTCCTCGCGCATGCTTCCTCCTAGGTGCGGACCTCGCAGAGGAGCATGCCTCGGCTACCCGGCGCAGCCAGTGTTCGATCCGAACAATTCCAGGCGAGTCCTTTGGCCGGAATCCACTATCCGACCGCGATGGCGATGATCATCGCCAGCCGGGTGGCCGGATCGTCCAGGTCCAACCGGGTCAGCTCGGCCATCTTCCGCATCCGGTACCGGACGGTGTTCGGGTGGATCTCCAACCGCGCCGCGGCCGCCCCGAGATCGCCCTGGCACTCCAGCCACGCCCGCAACGTCTCGACGTAGCGCGTGCCCTGCTCCCGATCGTGCCGGCGGAGGTCCACGACCGGCCCGCGGTCCGGCAACCGGCCGGTCGAGGCGGCGTGCCGCAGGCGGCGCAGCAGGATCTCGTGCCACGCCTCGTCGTAGACCACGGCGTCCTGACCGGGCCGGGACTCGTGGACGGCCAGGCTCTCATCGGCTTCCCGCCGGCTGTCGACGAGCTGGTTCGGCCCGGCCGCTCCCCCGACCCCGGCGAGGATCGTGGTGTCCGACGGCAGTTCCCGCACCAGCGCCCGCACCCACTCGCGGGCGCGCGCGGCGTCGTCGTAGGGCAGCACCGTGTAGACGGTGTTGGCGAACAGCGCGCTGCGCCCGGGCCGCGACCAGCCGAACCCGATCGTCGACCGCTCGAAGGCCAGCAGCGCGGTCTCGTCCGGCGCGGCGCCGCTGTGCACCTGCACGGCCACCACCCGGAACTGCTCGCTGCGCAGCCCGAGCCTGCTCAGCACGGCCGAAGCCTCCTCGTGCCCTTCGAGCAGGCCTATGACCAGGTCCGATTCGACCTGCCGCTCCAGGTCCGCGCTGGCCCGGGTGCGCAGCAGGTGCAGTGCGGCGGTGCGAGCCCCGCCGGTCAGCGCGGCCTCGTGCGAGGCGGTGAGCGGGTGCTGGGTCTCCACCCAGATCGACCCCAGCAGCTCCCGGCCCGCGCGGATCGCGACGACCACGCGCCCGTGCGAGTCCTGCGGTTCCAGCGGCGCCACGAAGATCGGCTCGTCCGAGGTCTCCAGGTGCCGGAACACGCCCCGCTCGGCCAGCGTCCGCCGGATCTCCTCCGGGACCTGCCGCCCCAGGATCGTCGCCAACCTCGCCCGGTCGGCGGTCAGCTGCCGCCGGGAGTACGCCAGCACCCCGGACCGGTGGTCCTCGATGGTGACCGGACCGCCCACCGAATCCGCGAGCGCGTCGGCCAGCGCGAACAGGTCGGTCGGCCCGCGCCCGGCCTCGGTCTCGCGGCCCTCGAGCACCAGCCCGTACACGACCCCGGCCAGCTGGCCCCACGAAACGGCCGGATCGACGAGCACGACGGCCAGACCACGCTCCCGCGCAACCGCGACCACCTGGTCCCCGACCGAACCCGCCCGGAACACCACGACCGCGGCCGGGGTCCGCTCGACCAACCCCGCGTCATCGGGGTCCACGCCGACCGCGAGCAGCACATCACCGGTGGCACCGGGATCAGCCGGATCGTGCAGTGCCACGGAACGAAGATCCGCGGACCTGCTCCGCGGCGCGCTGACCAGCCGCGCTCCGAACCCGCCGAGCACGTTGATCAACCGATCCAGCTTTACCACTCCGCACCTCCCCGGAAAAGCCAGCGGCCCCGTCCCGGTGAGGAACGGGGCCGCTGGGGCGTTCGCGTCAGCCGCGCAAGGTCGCGCCGAGGCGGTCGGCAGCGGACTTGACCGCCGCGTCGCGGGCCTCGGTGGCCTCCTCCTGCTTGAGGGTGCGGTCCGGCGCCCGGAAGCGGAGGGCCAGGGCCAGCGACTTCTTGCCCTCGCCCAGCTGCTCACCCGCGTAGACGTCGAACAGCCGGACGTCCTCCAGCAGGTCCCCGCCGCCCGCGCGGACCGCGTCGATCAGGTCCGTCGCCGCGACCTTGGCGTCCACCACCAGCGCGATGTCCATCAGCACCGGCGGGTAGGCCGAGATCTCCGGCGCCGGACGGCGGTCCACCAGCGGCAGCGCGTCCAGGTCGAGCTCCATCGCGCAGGTCCGCTTCGGCAGGCCCAGCGCTTCGACGACCTTCGGGTGCAGCTCACCGGCGTGACCGACCACGGTCTCGCCGACCTTCAGCTGCGCGCAGCGGCCCGGGTGCCACGGCGCCAGCTCACCGGCGCTGACCTCGAGCTCCACACCGGCGGCCGAGGCGACCACGCGAGCGGCCTGGACGGCGTCCGCCCAGCTCGCGTCGCGGCCCTTGCCCCACCAGCCGGCCTGCTCGCGGTGACCGCCCAGCATCACGGCCACGTGCGTCGGCTGCGCCGGGAGCGCGGCCTCCAGCGCGGCGATCTGCTCGTCGCTCGGACGCTGCTCGACTCCGACCTCCGGCACCGCGGGCTGGTCCGCGGCCGGCTGCACGACCTGTCCGATGTGGAACAGCGCCAGGTCGCGCTGCCCGCGGGAGACGTTGCGCTGCATGACCTCGGTCAGGCCGGTCAGCAACGTCGTGGTCAGCAGCGACTTGTCGCTCTCCAGCGCGTTGAGCACCGACATGGTCCGACGCCGCTCGTCGTCCTCGGCCAGGCCGAACGCGTCGAGCGTCGCCTTGCCGGTGAACGGGAACGGCAGCACCTCGACGTAGCCCTCGCCGGCCAGCGCGCGGGACACCGCCCGCTCGCGGCGCTGCTCGCCGGTGAGACCGCGGCCGGGCGGCGCGGCGGGCAGCACCGACGGGATCGTGTGGTAGCCCTCCAGCCGCAGCACCTCCTCGACCAGGTCGTAGGGCTGCGTCAGGTCCGGGCGCCAGGTCGGCGGGGTCGCGGTGACCAGGCCGACGCCCTCGTCGGAGGTGCTGACCTCGATGCGGCAGCCGATCTGGCGCAGCCGCTCGGCGGTCACGCCCCGCTCGTAGGAGACACCGGCGATCTTGTCCGGCAGCGCCAGCGGCATGGTCACCGGCTCGGGCTGCTTCGGCTCGCCGACGTCGGTGCGGCCCGGCGCGATGGTGCCGTCGCCGTAGCGGACCAGCAGCTGCGCGGCCAGCTCGACGGCCACCGGCGCGACCGCCGGGTCGACCTGCCGCTCGAACCGCTTGCCCGCCTCGCTGGGCAGCTTGTGGCGGCGGATGGCCCGGGCGATGCTCGCCTGGTCCCAGTTCGCGCCCTCCAGCAGCACGTCGTGCGTCCCGTGGCCGATCTCGGTGGACTCGCCGCCCATCACACCGGCCAGCGACACCGGGCCGGAGTCGTCGGCGATGACGATGTCGTCCACGTCCAGCTCGCGGCTCACCCCGTCCAGGGTGGTCAGCTTCTCGCCGGCCTCGGCGCGGCGGACCACCAGGTCACCGGACAGCTTGTCGGTGTCCCAGGCGTGCAGCGGCTGGCCGAGCTCGAGCATCACGTAGTTGGTGACGTCCACGGCCAGCGAGATCGAGCGGATCCCGGCCAGCATCAAGCGGCGGCGCATCCACCACGGGCTCGGCGCGGTCGGGTCGACGCCCGTCACGCGGCGCAGCACGAACCGCGAGCACGCCGTCGGATCGCTGATCTCCACCGAGCGCGACGGCCGGTCGTCCTCCGGGACCGGGCGGGTGCCCGGGTCGCCGAACGGCACGTCCAGCGCGTTGGACAGCTCGCGGGCCAGGCCGCGCACCGAGAAGCAGTAGCCGCGGTCCGGGGTGATCGCCAGCTCGATGATCGAGTCGTCCAGCCCGACCAGCGACACCGCGTCGTCACCCGGGTCGGCCGAACCCGGCGCCAGCACCAGGATGCCGTCGGCGTCCTCGCCGATGCCCAGCTCGGAGGTCGAGCAGATCATGCCCTCGCTGAGCTTGCCGTAGGTCTTGCGCGAGGAGATCTCGAAGTCGCCGGGCAGCACCGTGCCGGGCAGGGCGACCACGACCAGGTCGCCCTCCTGGAAGTTGCGGGCACCGCAGACGATGCCCTGCACCTGCTGCTCGCCGGACTCGGTCGCGCCGACCTCGACCTGGCAGTACCGGATGGGCTTCTTGAACTCGGTGAGCTCTTCGATCTCGGCGACGCGGCCGACCACGAGCGGTCCCCGCACCTGCGTCAGGTGCGTGACCTCCTCGACCTCCAGCCCGATCCGGATGAACGCTTCGGCCAGCGTCTCCGCGGTCGTCTCCTCGGGCAGCTCAAGGTGCTCGGCCAACCAGGAAACCGGAATCCGCACTTGGTCAGGCCTTTCTCTCGTTCAAGTGGATGTCAGTGGGCATCAGATGCCGAACGGCTGGGTGAAGCGGACGTCGCCCTCGACCATGTCTCGCATGTCGGGGATGCCGTTGCGGAACATCAGGGTCCGCTCCAGGCCCATGCCGAAGGCGAAACCGGTGTAGACCTCGGGGTCCACGCCGCAGGCGCGCAGCACGTTCGGGTTGACCATGCCGCAGCCGCCCCACTCGACCCAGCCGGCCCCGCCCTTCTTCTCCGGGAACCAGATGTCCATCTCGGCGGAGGGCTCGGTGAACGGGAAGTACGAGGGGCGCAGCCGGGTCTTGGACTCCGGGCCGAACATCGACCGGGCGAAGGCGTCCAGCGTGCCCTTCAGGTGCGCCATGGTCAGGCCCTTGTCCACCGCCAGGCCCTCGACCTGCGAGAACACCGGGGTGTGGGTGGCGTCGAGCTCGTCGGTGCGGAAGGTGCGCCCGGGGCACACCACGTACACCGGCAGCTCGCGGTCCAGCAGCGCGCGGATCTGCGACGGCGAGGTGTGCGTGCGCAGCACCAGCCCGGAGTTCTCCGGGGCCACGTAGAACGTGTCCTGCATGGTGCGCGCCGGGTGGTCCTTGCCGAAGTTCAGCGCGTCGAAGTTGAACCACTCGGTTTCCAGCTCGTGGCCCTCGGCCACCTCCCAGCCCATCGCCAGGAAGGTGTCCTCGATCTGCTCGGCGAGCTGGGTGATCGGGTGGCGCGCGCCGGTCGGCTCGCGGTCCCAGGGCAGCGTGACGTCGACGCTCTCCTCGCGCAGCACCCGCTGGTCGCGCTCGGCTTCGAGGACGGCGCGGCGGTCGTCGAACGCGCGCTGGATCGCCTCGCGGGCCTGGTTGACGCGCTTGCCCGCGTCCGACCGCGCCTTGGGCGGCAGGGCGCCGATCTCGCGGCGAGCGGTCAACAGCGGCGAGCGGTCACCGAGGTGCGCGGGCTTGACGGCGGCCAGTTCCTCGAGATCCGCGGCCGCCCCGAAGGCCTTGCCGGCCTCGACCACCGCGCGGTCCAGCGTCTCCGGCGACAGCGCGGCGACCTCTTTCGGGTCGTACTGGTCGTTGGCTCCAGACATCGTGTGTGCGTGACTCCCGTTGATCCGACAGGCATCAGCGCCCGAGCCTCCCGGGCTGACGAACCTGCTCGTCGGCATGCGGACTCCGACCGCAAGCTAGCCCCTAGAGTCTATGCGACGGCCCCAACCCGTTTTCGCGGAGATCCGCTCCCGGCGAGTTCCGCCTGCGCACCCCGTGACCAGCTGGATCTCAGTTTTGCCCGGACTCGCGCGCGATCCGGGACCGGCGCGCCGGGTCGGTTCTGCTGAAAACTGTCACTCATCCGGCGCGGTGTTGCGCGCGGGCCGAGGCGTAGAGGCAGACCGCTGCGGCGGTCGCGAGGTTGAGGCTCTCGGCGCGGCCGTAGAGCGGGACGCGCAGCGTGGTGTCCAGCTGCGATTTCACCTCATCGGGCAGTCCGTGGGCCTCGCTGCCGAACACCCAGGCGGTGGGTCCGGCCAGTTCACCGGCGTGGTCGGCGGTGTCCAGGTCGCCTTCGGCGTAGCCGTCGGCGCCGACGAGCCGGAGCCCGGCCTCGCGGCAGGCGGTGAGCACCGCGCCGACGTCGCGGTTCCGGGCGACCGGCAGGTGGAACAGGCTGCCGGTGGACGCGCGCACGGCCTTGCCGTTGTAGGCGTCGACGGTGTCCCCGGCGAACAGGACCGCTCCGGCACCGGCCGCGTCCGCGACCCGCACCACGGTTCCGGCGTTGCCCGGGTCGGAGATCCCGACCAGCACGGCGACCAGCGCGGGGCGTTCGGCCAGTGCGGCGTCGAGCTCGACCGCGGGCAGATCGCACACCGCGACCAGGCCCTGCGGGGTGACCGTCTCCGACAGCGATGCCGCGGCCTTCTCGGTGACCAGGTGCACCGGTACGCCGACGGCGCGGGCGCGATCGAGGTGCTCGGCGTGCCGAGCGTGCTCGGTGGCGAACAGCTCGCGCACCCGCAGCGATCCAGCGGTGTGCGCGGTCAAAGCCTCCCCCACCGCTTGAGCGCCTTCGGCCAGGAAGGCCCCGGCCTTCTCGCGCCCGGCGCGGCGGGTGAGCTTGCGAGCGACCGCGACCCGGGACGATCGCTCCGTGAGCGGAGCAGTCCCGGGTCGCGGTGCAGCAGAGGTGCCGTCGGCGATCAGGCCGCACTCTCCGGCAGGCTCTTGCGGGCGACCTCGACCAGCGCCGCGAACGCGGTCGGGTCGTTCACCGCGAGCTCGGCCAGGATCTTGCGGTCGACCTCGACCTCGGCGGCCTTCAGGCCCTGCACGAACTTGTTGTAGCTCAAGCCGTGCTGACGGGTCGCCGCGTTGATGCGGGTGATCCACAGCTTCCGGAAGTCACCCTTGCGGGCGCGCCGGTCGCGGTAGGAGTAGGTCATCGAGTGGAGCATCTGCTCCTTGGCCTTGCGGTACAGCCGGGAGCGCTGACCGCGGTAGCCGCGGGCCGACTCGAGAATGGTGCGGCGCTTCTTCTGGGCGTTGACTGCCCGCTTGACGCGTGCCACGGGGTCCGTCCTGTTATCTCATCGGGGGCGGGGTGACCGCCCGTGCTGGTGGCTGGTGTCGCGCTGAACTGCTGCTGTCCCGGTTCGGGGAGCTAGCGAGCGTCAGAGACCCAGCAGCTTCTTGATGCGCGGGGCGTCGTTCTTGGACACCGCTTCGGTGCCCTCCAGGCGGCGGGTGACACGGCTGGACTTCTTCTCCAGGATGTGCCGACGACCGGCCTGCTCGCGCCGCAGCTTGCCCGTACCGGTCACCTTGAAGCGCTTCGAGGTGCCCTTGTGGGTCTTGTTCTTCGGCATGCTCTCGTCCTCGTTTCGTACTGATGCCGGGCGGGGGCGCGGACTGCGTCCCGGCCCGGCGTCACAATCACGAGCCCTTGCGAGTGCCTTACGCGTTCGCCTTGGGCTTGGTCTTGTTCGTCTTGTGCGGCGCAAGAACCATGATCATGTTCCGACCGTCCTGCTTCGGGTTCGCCTCGATGAACCCGAGGTCGGAGACGTCATCGGCCAGTCGCTGCAGCAGGCGGAAACCCAGCTCGGGCCGCGACTGCTCACGACCGCGGAACATGATCGTCACCTTGACCTTGTGACCCTGGCCGAGGAAGCGGGACACGTGGCCCTTCTTCGTCTCGTAGTCGTGCGGGTCGATCTTCGGCCGGAGCTTCTGCTCCTTGATGACGGTCTGCTGCTGGTTGCGACGCGACTCGCGGGCCTTCTGCGCGCTCTCGTACTTGAACTTGCCGTAGTCCATGAGCTTGCAGACCGGCGGGCGCGCCTGCGGGGCGACCTCGACAAGGTCCAGATCCGCTTCCTGGGCCAGCCGGAGCGCGTCCTCGATGCGGACGATTCCGACCTGCTCCCCGTTCGGTCCGACCAGTCGGACCTCCGGAACCCGGATGCGGTCGTTGATGCGCGTCTCGGAGCTGATGGGCCCTCCTCGGTTCGATGGCTGTTCTAATGCACCGCGGCGCGTAGAGCTCACCCCGGAATGCGAAGATCCCGTCGTTCCGCTCGCGCGGACCGCGGGATCCTGACTCCAACCGATCGAACCGGCACCTCACGTACCGTTCGCACCACCGGCGGCGCAGGGCCACCGGATGGACCGGACCCGGAAGCCTGTGGCGGCTACTCGGGTGGGAGCGGGACTCCACTTTGCCGCCCCCGACTCATCGGGGGCTGGTCGTGCGTGTCAGGGTAGCAGGCGTGACCGAACCGCAGCCAACGCCCCTGACCAGTGCCGACCTGACTGGTGAGCCAGCACACGACGCGGACCTTCAGGACAACGTCCGCGACCTCGTCGATGTTCCCAGCGTCGAGGTGATCAGCCGCGCGGCGGTCATGTTGATGTCCTCCGCCGCGGAGAAGCTCGGCCTGGGCGCCGAGGACCCGGACACCGCCCCGGAGCGCGACCTGGACGAGGCGCGCCGCCTGATCACCGCCCTGGCCGGGCTGGTCACCGCGTCGGTGGAGTACCTGGGCGCCCACGCGGGCCCGATCCGCGACGGCCTGCAGACCCTGCAGCGCGCCTTCCGCGAGGCCTCGGCGTTCCCGGACGCCCCGGGCCAGGGTCCCGGCGAGAAGTACACCGGCCCGGTCTACTGATCCACCCCGCGCAGCCGCGCCCGCGCGCGGCTGCGCACCTCTCCCGCCCCGGGGGTGCAGCCCGCGCAACGGAGCTCCCCCGAAATTGCGCCTCGTGCAATGCAATGTGGACGGTTGATACCGAAAACCCTTGCACCGCCGAAAAATCTTGACCGGCGATCATCGCTGGCATAGCTTCCGCCCACATTCGCAACAAGCACGACAGCTACAGGGTGGGCGCATGGTCGATCCGGTCGAACTCCTCGCGGACCTGGTCCGCATCCCCAGCATCAACCCGCGCGACCGCGCCGAACCGGCCGAGACGGCCCTGGCCGAGCACATCGCCGAGTGGGCCAGCGCGCGCGGGATGCTCGCGCGCACCGAGGAGGTGCTCGACGGGCGGCGCAACGTCGTCGTCACGCTGCCCGGCGACCACGAGCGGCCGCTGCTGCTGGAATCGCACCTGGACACGGTGGAAACCGACGGCATGGCGATCGCGCCGTTCGAACCGGAAGTCCGCGACGACCGGCTGCACGGCCGGGGCTCGTGCGACGCGAAGGCCTCGCTGGCGGTGTTCCTGACCGCGATGGCGCGGCTGGCCGAGCGCGGCCCGCGCCCGCGGACCGTCGTCCTCGCCGGAGTGGTCGACGAGGAGCACCTCTACCGCGGGGTGACCGCGCTGCGCCGCAGCGACCTGCCGAAGCCGACGGGGGCGATCATCGGCGAGCCGACCGAGCTGCGGATGGTCGTGGCGCACAAGGGCTGCATGCGCTGCCGCATCGAGGCGCGCGGCGACGCCGGGCACAGCTCGCAGCCGTGGGGCCGGACCAACGCCATCGAGGTCGCCGCCGAGGTCGTGCGCCACCTCCAGCAGGAGCACGCGCCCGGGTTGGTCCACCTGACCCGGCCGCTGGTCGGCCCGCCGTCCCTGGCGGTGACCATGATCGGAGGCGGTCAGGGGCCCAACGTCCTGCCGGACAGCTGCGTGGTGACCATCGACCGGCGCACCGTCGGCGGCGAGGACCCGCACGAGGTCTGGGCGCAGCTGCGCGCGGAGCTCGAGGGGCGCTGGCCGGTCGTGGTGCACGAGCCGCACATCGTCGACTACTCGCTGGAGACCGATCCGGCCGATCCGTTCGTGCGGAGCGTGGCCGCCGGTCTGCGGGAGTCCGGGCTGGACGCCGAACCGCTCGGCGTCGGCTACGGCACCGACGCCAGCAAGATCGCGCTGGACGGGGTGCCCGCGGTCGTGTTCGGCCCCGGCTCGATCGCGAACGCGCACACCGCGGACGAATCCGTCCCGCTCGGCGAAGTCCGCACCGCGATCGACGTCGTCGAGCGCGTCCTGCGCACCGAAGGTGTGCCCGCATGACGATCACGCAGACCGCTACCGCCACCCGCCGCCGGTTCGGGGTGCTCGCCGCCGACTTCGCGGTGCTGGGCCTGAACTACGCCGACCGGGCCGCGTTCGGCATCGCCGGACCGCTGATCATCGCCGAGTTCGGCTTCTCCAACGCCGCCTTCGGCTGGCTGGCCAGCATCTTCGCGCTCGCCTACTCGCCGTTCGGGTTCATCGGCGGCTGGCTGGCCGACCGGTTCGGGCCGCGCAACGTGATGGGCTGGGCGGTGATCGCCTGGTCGGCGTTCACCGCGCTGACCGCCGCCGGCATCGGGTTCGTCAGCCTGCTGGTCATCCGGTTCCTGTTCGGCGCCGGGGAAGGCCCGCAGGCCACGGTCACGGCGAAGCTGATGCACAACTGGTTCCCGAAGCGGGAGCTGGGCACCGCGCTGGGCATCGCCAACGCCGCCACTCCGCTGGGCGGCGCGGTCGCCACGCCGGTGGTGGTCGCGATCATGCACGCCACGCAGGGGAACTGGCGGCTGCCGTTCCTGATCTTCGGTGCGCTGGGCGTGCTGGCCGCGGTCGGCTGGTTCTGGGTCGTGCGCGACACCCCGGAGCAGCACCCGAAGGTCAACGAGGCCGAGCTCCGGGCCATCCGGCAGGACGAGGCCGAAACGGCCGAAGCGGAGCAGGAGGACGCGCCGGGGTTCTGGAGCTGCGTGGCCAAGCCCGCGGTGTGGGCGACCGCGATCGCCTACTTCGGCTACGCCTGGATACTCTGGACGTTCGTGTCCTGGTTCCCGACCTACCTGGTTCAGGAGCGGGGCATCGACCTGGACGGGTTGGCGATCTCCGGGGCCATCCCGTGGATCGGCGGCTGCGTCGGGCTGGTCGCCGGCGGGGTGCTCACCGACTGGCTGGTCCGGCGGATCGGCGACCCCGAGGCCCCGCGCCGGTGGCTGGTGATCGCCTGCCTGGCCGCGACCGCCGTGCTGTTCGCGCTGGTGTCGATGGTGACCAGCACCTTCGCCGCGGTCGCGGTGATGACCGTCGTGGTGTTCCTGCTGTACCTGACGGGCGCGCAGTACTGGATCATCGTGGGCGAGGCGGTGCCCGCCGCCCGCTACGGCGCGGTCTCCGGGGCGGTGCAGATGTTCGCCACCTCCGCCTCGATCTTCGCGCCGCTGGTCACGGGCTACCTGGCCGACTCCTCGTGGGGCTGGGCCGGGGTGTTCGTGGTCGCGGGCGGGATCACCATCATCGGCCCGGTCCTGCTGGTGTTCGCCGGGCGCCGGTCGTGAGCCGAGCGCGGGAGCGGGGCTGTTCCCGTTCCCGCGCTCGTGGCGTCACGGGTTGACGGCGAGGAACAGGAAGGCCGCCAGCAGGGCCAAGTGGACGCCGCCCTGGAGGCGGGTGGCCCGGCCCGGGACGACGGTGAGGACGCTGACCACGATGGTCAGGGCGAACAGGACGATCTGGGTGGCGCCCAGGCCGAGGTGCAGCGGGCCCTTCAGCCAGATCGAGGCGACCGCGATCGCCGGGATGGTCAGGCCGATGCTGGCGATCGCCGAGCCGTAGGCCAGGTTGAGGCTGATCTGCATGCGGCGGCGGACCGCGGCGCGGACCGCGGCGATGGTCTCCGGCAGCAGGACCAGCATCGCGATGACCACGCCGACGAAGGAGTTCGGGAAGCCGATCGCGGCCACCGCGGCCTCGATCGCCGGGGACTCCACCTTCGCCAGGCCGACCACCGCGACCAGCGCGATCAGCAGCAGGACCAGGCTGGCCGCGGTCTGCTTGCCGGTCGGCGGTTCGGCGTGGTCGTCCTCGGGCTCGACGGTGCCCTTGTCGGTCACCGGCAGGAAGAAGTCGCGGTGCCGCACGGTCTGGGTGAACACGAACAGCGCGTAGAGCACGACCGAGGCCGCCGCGGCGAACACCAGCTGCTCCGTCGAGTAGGCGGGTCCGGGGACGCTGGTGGTGAAGGCCGGGAACACCAGGGTCAGCGCGCCGAGCGTCGCGACCGTCGCCAGCGCCGCGCCGGTGCCTTCCGCGTTGAACATCGTCAGCCCGTACTTCAGGGCTCCTACCAGCAGCGCCAAACCGGCGATGCCGTTGGTGGTGATCATGATCGCGGCGAAGATGGTGTCGCGGGCGAGCGTCGCGGCCTCGTCCCCGCCGGAGATCATCAGGGTGACGATCAGCGCGACTTCGATCACGGTGACGGCGACGGCGAGCACGAGCGAGCCGAACGGCTCCCCCACCTTGTGCGCGACGACCTCGGCGTGGTGCACCGCGGTCAGCACCGCACCCGCCAGCAGCACGGCGACGACGAGGACCATGCCCAGCCCCAGGCCCTTCTGGGGCAGGGATATGGCCAACGTGATGATGGCCAGCACCGGCACCAGGACGTTCCAGGACAGCAGTGATCGCAACGACATGTGTCCACATTAGAAGGTGAGATCACTTCACGCGGAACCTGACACGCGAACCGCTGGTGTTCGTCGGCCGCACCCGCCAAGCTGACGACCGGAGGTGTCGGAACGAATGGTGTCCGTGGATCGACTGCTCGTCTTCGCCGCGATGTCGCTGGTGATCATCGCGGTACCCGGACCGAGCGTGCTGTTCGTGGTGGGCCGGGCGCTGGCCCACGGCAAGCGCACCGCGCTGACCAGCGTCCTGGGCAATGCGATCGGCAGCTACCTGGTCGCCGTGGCAGTGGCTATGGGCATCGGCGCGGTGGTGGCGCAGTCGCTCGTGGTGTTCACCGCGATCAAGCTGCTGGGCGCGTTGTACCTGATCTACTTGGGAATCAAGGCGCTGCGCAGCAACGGCCAGCCGACCTCGGAGCTGCCGGCTGATGTTCCCCCGCACGGCGGCTGGCGAGCGCTGCGGGAAGGTGTCGTCGTGGGGGTGGCGAATCCCAAGACGTTCGTCTTCTTCAGCGCGGTGGTCCCGCAGTTCGTCGTCCCGGAGGCGGGCGGCGCAGCGGTGCAGATGCTCCTGCTCGGCCTGATCCCGGTCGGGATCGCGCTGGTCTCGGACAGCGCGTGGGGCCTGTCCGCAGCGAAGGCCCGTCATTGGGTTGCCAGTGCCCCGCGTCGTCTGGCCCGGGTCCAGCGAGTGGGCGGGTTCGCCATGATCGGACTCGGCCTGTCCATCGCGTTCACGGGCCGCCGCGACTGAGCCGCCCGATCGAAGCGACGAGCGCCTCCCGCCGAGCAGTTCAGCGGCGGGAGGCGCTCTTTCGCGTCGTGGCGCTCAGTCCAGGACTGCCAGGGCGTCGATCTCGACCAGGAGGCCGGCCGGGAGTCCGACGTAGACGGTGGTGCGGGCCGGGAAGGGCTCGCCGACCACGCGGGCGTAGACCTCGTTCATCTCCGCGAACTGGGAGGTGTCCGTCAGGTACACGCGCAGCATCATGACGTCCTCGAGGGAGCCGCCTTCGGCTTCCAGGATCGCGATGACGTTGCGCAGGCACTGCTCGGTCTGCTCGGCGACGCCGCCCTCGACGACCTTGCCGGTGGCGGGGTCGACCGCGGTCTGGCCGGAGACCTGCAGGATGTTGCCCTTGCGGACGCCCTGCGACAGCGGGATGCTCGCCGGCGGCTTCGGGGCGTTGTCGGTGCTGACCACGGTGCGGGCCATCAGGATTCCTTCCTCTTGTCCGTTGGCTGCCAGCCCAGCTCGGCGGAGATCCCGCCGGCTGCGCGCAGCACGTCGTCGACGAGCCCGAGCAGGCCGTCGAAGTCCAGCAGTACTTTCGGCACCGACAGCGACACGGCGGCGACCGCCTCGCCGCGGTGGTTGCGGATCGGCGCGGCGATGCAGTGGATGAAGTCCTCGTGCTCGCTGCGGTCGACCGCGTAGCCCTGCGCGCGCACCCGCTCCAGCTCGGTCAGGAACCGCTCGGGCGAGTCGATGGTGTTCGCGGTCAGCTTCGGGTAGGTCAGCTGCTCGGCGAACTGCTCGCGCTGCTGCGGCGCCCAGTCCGCGACCAGGGCTTTGCCGACCGCGGTGCAGTGCACGGGGGCGCGGCGGCCGATGCGGGAGTACATCCGCACCGGGTGCTTGCTGTCGACCTTGTCGATGTAGATGACGTGGTCGTCCTCCAGCGTCGCCAGGTGCACGGTGTGGCCGCCGATGCCGCCCAGCTCCAGCAGGTGCGGGCGGGCGATGTCGCGGACGTCGAGGTCTTCGAGCGCTTGGTGGGCGAGGTCGAACAGCGTGCTGCCGAGGCGGTAGTGGTGCACGTCCTCGCGGCGGACGAAGCGCCCCGCTTCGAGGGTGCGCAGCAGGCGCATCGCGGTGGACTTGTGCACGCCGAGGCGCTGGGCGAGCTGGTCGAGGGTTTGCGGTCCGGCGGCCAACGCGGTCAGCACGGCCAGTCCTCGCTCCAGGCTCTGACTCACCTAGCTCTCCGATCCGTTGACGTGTCGCGCCGCGTGATGGTACACACCTAGCCAGCATTCTGCGCAACCATTGTTGCATTCCACGCAATAGGAGACCTTGGTGTCATCACGGGGTATCAACGTCGAAGCGGTCCAAGCCCTGCACGACGAGCGCATCGACTGGCGCTTCAAGGGCATGCCCTCGGATGCCTTCGGCACCACGGTGGGCGAGTTCCTGGCCACGAAACCGACCGTCTTCGGGAGCGGTTTCGTCGGACCGCTCCTGACCCTCGACCGCGCTGCCCTGCAGCACAACCTGCGGACCATGGCCGACTGGTGCACCGAGCACGGGGTGCAGCTCGCCCCGCACGGCAAGACCACGATGGCGCCGCAGCTGTTCGGGCAGCAGCTGATGAACGGTTCGTGGAGCATCACCGCGGCCAGCACCAGCCAGCTGCGGGTGTACCGCGCGTTCGGCGTCGAGCGGATCCTGTTCGCCAACGAGCTGGTCGACCCCAGCGGACTGGCGTGGCTGGCCGACGAGCTCGACGGCGACGCCGATTTCGAGTTCTGCTGCTACGCGGACTCGGTGCGCGGTGTGCAGCTGATGTCCGAAGCGCTGGCCTCGCACGGTGCTTCGCGCCCGGTGGACGTGCTGGTCGAGCTGGGACTGCCCGGCGGGCGCACCGGTGCGCGGACGAAGGCCGAGGCCCGCGAGGTCGCCGATGCCGTGCTGGCGAGCCCGGTGCTGCGGCTGGTCGGCGTGGCCGGCTACGAGGGCGAGGTCGCGCACGACATCAGCGACACCTCGCTGTCCGCTGTGGACGGATATCTGGAGCACGTGCGCGAGCTGGTGGCCGAGCTGTCCGAGGCCGGGCACTTCGCCGGGCTCGAGCAGGTGATCGTCACCGCCGGCGGCAGCGCCTACTTCGACCAGGTCGCCGAGGCGCTGACGAAGGGGTGGCCGGCGGGGCTGCCCGTCCTGCCGGTGATCCGCAGCGGCGGCTACCTGCTGCACGACGACGGTTTCTACCGGGTCCGATCGCCGTTCAGCCGCGAGCACCGGCTGGCCGGCGCGGAGAGCCCGTTCCGGCCCGCGATGCGGATCTGGGCGCAGGTCATGTCGCGCCCGGAGCCCGGTCTGGCGCTGCTGACCATGGGCCGGCGGGACGTGTCCTTCGACCAGGGCCTGCCGGAACCGCAGGTGATCCGCGGCGCCGACGGCGTGATCCGCGAGTTCCCGGAGGGGTCCTGCCGGGTCCGGGGGCTGGCCGACCAGCACACGTTCCTGGAGCTGTCCGGCGCCGATCCGCAGGTCGGCGACTGGGTCGGGTTCGGGCTGTCCCACCCCTGCACGGTGTTCGACAAGTGGTCGCTGATCCCGGTGGTGGACGGCGACGAGGTGATCGACCTGGTCCGCACGTTCTTCTGATCGCACGGGCCCGCAGCAGCTGACAACTCCGAACCGGTGGAGGCTCCACAATGGACTTGGTCGTCCGCGGAGCGCGGGTCGTCGACGGAGACGGCGGCCCCGGTTACCGCGCCGATGTCGGCGTCGAGCGAGGCCTCATCACCGAGATCGACGAAGGTGGCGGGTTGCGCGGCAAGCGCGCGATCGACGCCGACGGGCTGGTGCTCTCCCCCGGTTTCATCGACATGCACGCGCATTCGGACCTGCAGCTGCTCGCCAACCCCGACCACACCGCGAAGGTGTCGCAGGGCGTGACGCTGGAGGTCATCGGCCAGGACGGGTTGTCCTACGCCCCGGTCGACGACGCGACGCTGGCGACGCTGCGCACCCAGATCGCCGGGTGGAACGACGATCCGCCCGGCTTCGACTGGAACTGGCGCAGCGTCGCGGAGTACCTCGACCGGCTGGACGCCGGGATCGCCGCCAACGCGGCGTACCTGGTGCCGCAGGGCACGCTCCGGTTGCTGTGCGTGGGCTACGACGATCGCGCCGCGACCGATGCCGAGCTCGACCGGATGCGCGCGGTCCTGGCGCAGTCGTTGGACGAGGGCGCGTTCGGGATGTCCTCCGGGCTGACCTACACGCCCGGCATGTACGCCGACACCGGTGAGCTCGCGGCGCTGTGCGAGGTGGTCGCGGCGCACGGCGGGTACTACAGCCCGCACCACCGCAGCTACGGCGCCGGGGCGCTGGCCGCGTACGCGGAGATGATCGAGGTCAGCAAGCGGTCCGGGTGTCCGCTGCACTTGGCGCACGCGACGATGAACTTCAGCGTGAACCGCGGCCGGGCGGCCGATCTCCTGTCCATGTTGGACGCTGCGCTGGACGACGGATGCGACATCACGCTGGACACCTACCCGTACCTGCCGGGCAGCACTTCGCTGCACGCGCTGCTGCCGAGCTGGGCGATGGTGGGCGGTGTCGAGGCGACCTTGGCGCGGTTGCGCGATCCCGCGCAGCGCGAGCGGATCCGCGTCGCGCTGGAGGAGGAGGGTTCGGACGGCTGCCACGGGGTTCCGGTCGAGTGGGACACCATCGAGATCAACGGTGTCCGGGAACCGGCCAACGACCACCTCGTCGGCCGCAGCGTCGCCGAATCCGCCCGCGCCGCGGGGAAAGCGCCCGCGGAGCACTACTTCGACGTCCTGGTGTCCGAGGAACTGGGCAGTTCGTGCTTGATGCACGTCGGCCACGAGGACAACGTGCAGGCCATCATGCGCCACCGGGTGCACACCGCCGGTAGCGACGGGCTGCTGGTGGGTGCGCGCCCGCACCCGCGCGCGTGGGGCACCTTCCCCCGCTACCTCGGCCACTACGTGCGCGAGCTCGGCGTGCTGGGGCTCGAGGAGTGCGTGCAGCACATGACGTCCCGCCCCGCCGATCGGCTCGGGCTGACCGACCGCGGCCGGATCCGCCCCGGACACGCCGCCGACCTGGTGCTCTTCGACCCCGACGCGGTCGCCGACACCGCCACCTTCGACGAACCCCGGCAGCAGGCCGCCGGAATCCCGCACGTGCTGGTCAACGGCGTGCCGGTGATCGAGGACGGCCGCCGAACCGACGCACTGCCCGGACGCGCCCTGCGCAAGCCGCACTGACGCCGGACGACCGGCCTTCCCCCCAGAGGAGTACGCCGTGAGCACGTTCCTCCACTGGCTCCAGCACGAGACCCCCGGCCTGCTCCTGCTGTGCGCGGTCGGGATCGCGGTGCTGCTGCTCATGATCATCCGGTTCCGGGTGGAACCGTTCATCGCCCTGATCGTCTCCGGGCTGCTGATCGCGCTGGCCGCCGGGCTGTCCGTCGAGGACATCGTCGGCACCGCGCAGAAGAGCAGCGACTCCCTGCTGGAGAGCGGGTTCGGCGGAATCCTCGGGCACATCACCGCGATCGTCGGGCTCGGCACGATCCTCGGCTCGATGCTGGAGGCCTCCGGCGGCGCGCAGCTGCTGACCCGCACGCTGCTGCGAGCGGTCGGCGAACGGCGCGCACCGCTGGCGATGGGCCTGTCCGGCCTGGTCTTCGGCATCCCGGTGTTCTTCGACATCGGCATCTTCGTGCTGGCGCCGCTGGTGTACGCGGTGGCGCGGCAGGGCGGGAAGTCGATCCTGCTGTACTGCCTGCCGCTGGTCGCCGGGCTGTCCATGACGCACGCGTTCCTGCCGCCGCACCCCGGACCGGTGGTAGCCGCCGGGCTGCTCGGCGTGGACCTCGGCTGGATCATCCTGATGGGCCTGGCCTGCGGGCTGCCTGCGTTCGCGGTCAGCGGCCTGCTCTACCCGCTCTGGATCGGCAAGCGCATCGACCTGCCGGTGCCCGAGGAGATGCTGGCCGCGGCCGATGAACTGGCGCGCAAGAACGAGGCCGAGGGCCGCCCCGAGCCGAAGCTGGCCACCGTCGGTTTCATCATCGGCCTGCCGATGCTGCTGATCCTCGGTGCCACGTTCGGCAGCATCACGCTGCCGAAGGGCAGCGCGGTGCTGGCGGTGCTGACGTTCCTGGGCAACCCGACGGTGGCGTTGACCATCGCGGTGCTGCTGGCGTTCTGGCTGCTGGGACGGCGACGCGGGATGAGCCGCGGGGAACTGTCGAAGCTGACCGGGAACTCGCTGCGCCCGCTGGGCATGATCCTGCTGGTGGTCGGTGCGGGCGGGTTCTTCGGCAAGGTGCTGGCCGAAACCGGCGTCGGCCAGGCGCTGGCCGGATCGCTGCAGTCCACCGGGCTCCCGCTGCTGGTGGCGGCGTACGTGATCAGCTCGGGTCTGCGCATCGCGCAGGGCTCGGCGACGGTGGCGATCGTGACCACCGGCGGCATCATCGCACCGCTGCTGCACGCCGGGGAGTACTCGCAGGCGCAGCTGGCGCTGATCGCGGTGGCGATCGCCGCGGGCTCGATCATCGCCTCGCACGTCAACGACGGCGGTTTCTGGATCATCAGCCGCTACTTCGGCATCTCCGTCAAGGACATGCTGAAGTCCTGGACGGTCCTGGAAACCATCCTGTCCCTGGTCGGCTTCGGCATGGCCGCACTTCTGTCGGCGGTGATCTCCTGACCCCGACGATCTCTTGACCTCACGCGAAAAACCTTGCTGCTGCGTCGGAAACGCCCGTAACGTTCGCGATATCCGACTCCGAAGCGAGGAGTGTCCGAATGGACCTGAGCAGACGGTCGTTGCTTCTGTCCGCCGGCGCCGCCGCGGGGCTGATCGGGGTCGCACCGGCCCTGGGCCACGCCGGCACCGTGATCCCCGCCGATTCCCCCACCCCACCGCGCGGCCCCGGCGAAGGGCAGGGCCCGTTCCGGAAGCTGGTGATCCGCGGGGTCAACCTGATCGTCGGCGCGGGCGGCGAGGTGCGCGGACCGGTCGACGTGGTGGTCCGCGGCAACCGCATCGAGCAGATCATCCCCGCAGGTCAGCCGTCCCGCGCACTGCCCGCCGATCGACCCCCGCACGACGCCGAGCACGAGATCGACGCGACCGGCATGTGGATGATGCCGGGCCTGGTGGACGAGCACACCCACACCGGGACCGGGAGCACCCCGCGGACCTACGCCTACAAGCTGTGGCTGGGGCACGGGGTCACCACGGTCCGCGGCGTTTCGCTGGCCAAGAACCCCGACGCGGTCTCGGACAAGGAGCGCAGCGAGCGCAACGAGATCGTGGCGCCGCGCATCGTCAACTACCAGACCCCGGGCAGCGGCTGGGAGGGCGGCCCGGTCGACAGCCCGGAGAAGGCCACCCGGTGGGTGGCGTGGGCGGCCCGCAACGGCGTGGACGGCATCAAGTTCTTCGGCGAAGGGCCCTACGGCCGCCCGGAGATCGAGGCGGCGATCAAGGCCGCGCGGCAGTCCGGGCTGGGCACCACCATGCACCACTCCCCACCGATCTACCCGCAACTCAACGCGCTGGAGACCGGCAGGCTCGGGCTGGGCACGGTCACCCACTTCTACGGCCACTTCGAGGCGCTGCTCAAGGAAGGCCGCGAGCACCCGAAGCCACCGGACTACGACTACTCCAACGAAGCGTCGCGGTGGCGGGCGGTCGCCGAGGTCGTCAACTACACGTACCCGCCCGGCTCCGCGCAGTGGCGCTCGTACCTGTCGCAGCAGCTGGACAACGGCGTGACGTTCGGCCCCACCCTCGGCGTCTACCTCGCCGGGCGCGACCTGCTGCGGACGCGCGGTCTGGAGTGGCACCCGCGGTTCGTGCTGCCGACGCTGTGGAACTTCTGGGAACCCAGCCCGGAAGCGCACGGCTCGTTCTACTACTCGTGGACCTCCGAGGACGAGGCGAGCTGGAAGCGCTTCTACGTGCAGTACATGCAGCTCGTCCACGACTACAAGGAGATGGGCGGGCGCATCGCGGGCGGCACCGACCCGGGGTTCATCTACAACCTGTACGGGTTCGCGAACATCAACGAGCTGGAGATGCTGCGCGAAGCCGGTCTGACGCCGCTGGAAGCGATCGAGGCGATGAGCTCGGCGGCCGCGCGGACCATCGCCGACCCCACCGGTCGGCCGCCGGAGTACGGCTCGGTGGTGGAGGGATCCATCGCCGACCTGGCGATCCTCGGGGAGAACCCGCTGGAGGACCTGAAAACCCTCTACGGCACCGGAACTCCGCGGTTGAACCAGGACACCGGCGACATCGCCCGCGTCGGCGGGGTGCAGTGGACGATCCGCAACGGCGTCGTCTACGACGCCAAGCGGCTGCTCGCCGACGTGGCCGACATGGTGCAGGCGCAGAAGTCGGCAGGCGCGTGCGGCGACGTCGACCCGGACTGGAGCATGTCCGGTCCCTGCGGCGGCAGCCCCGGCGTCGGCGTCGCACCGCCCGCCAAGCCCGCGAAACGCGCCGCACCGCTGCCGTAGCGGATTTTCCCACTGCTCGGGGGAAATCCGCGAATCCGACCTTGAGGAAACCTTAAGGTTTCGTGGTCTAGTCCACTGGTCGCGAATGCGGCAGACTGTCCCGCGATCGTCCACCGAGCAGGGAGAACATCGTGCGGGACAACGCAATGCCGCGTCGCCGGTTCCTCACCGCCGCAGGCGCTCTCGGCCTCGCAGGCGCGGCCGGGGTGGTCGCCACCAGCACCGCGTGCGCGACCACCTCGTCGGCCGCACCCCAGGCCGACCCGGCGATGCAGCACGCCGCCGGGCTGATGACGCTCATCGGCAGCTACACCTCGGCGTCCCCGGCCGGTCGCGGCCTGGAGGTGGCGATCCGCAACGACGCGGGCGTGCTCGAACCGTCCGGAGTGGTCGACGGGGTTCCCGACGCTTCGTTCTTCGCCTGGTCGCCGGACCACAAATACCTCTACGTCACCAACGAGGTCCCGGAAGGCACGATCACCGCTGTCGACCTCTCCGGTCACCACCCGGTGGTCCTGGGCAGCCAGCCCACCGGCGGCGCGGGCCCCACGCACCTGACGGTGCACCCGAGCGGCGAGTTCATCTTCACCGCCAACTACACCGACGGCACGGTCTCGGTGCACCGCCGCAACGCCGACGGCACCATCGGCGAGTCCACCGACCTGGTCAAGCACCCCGGTGCCGAGCCGCACGCCCACCAGGTGCTCGTCGATCCCAGCAAGCAGTGGGTGGTCGCGGTGGACCTCGGCGCGGACGCCGTGTTCGTCTACGCCTTCGACGCGGCCACCGGCAAGCTCACCCAGCACCAGCACCTCGAACTGCCCACCGGCACCGGGCCGCGCCACCTGGCGTTCAACTACGACCGCGCCTACCTGCTGGCCGAGCTGAAGTCCGAGATCACCGTGCTGGACTGGGACCTGGACGCCGGTCAGTTCACCCCGGGTCAGGTCGTCGGCACCCGCGAACCCGACGCGAGCGGCGAGAACTTCCCGGCGGAGATCGCGATCACCCGCGACGCCAAGTTCGCCTACGCCACCAACCGCGGCGACAACAACATCGCCACCTTCGCGATCACCGGCGAGGGGCTGGAGTTCCGGGGCACCACGCCGGTCGGCGGAGACTGGCCCCGCCACTTCGCCCTCGACCCGGAGCAGACGTCCCTCTACGTGACCAACCAGCGCTCCGGCGCGATCACCCGCCTGACCCGCGACGCGGGTTCCGGCGCCCTCTCCCCCACGCAGGACGTCTACGAGTGCCCATCGGTCGCAGCCGTGACCTTCCACGGCTGACCCCTCGGGAAGGGCGGGCTCCCCGCGCCCTCCCCGAGGTTCGGGTCTCGCCGTCCCGGTCGGCGTCGGCGAGACCCACCAGCAGTTCGTCAGTCAGTACCGGCGTCGGGGAGCTGCGCTTCGACCCCGTCGAGGATGGTGGCCAGGCCGAGTTCGAAGGAGGCGTCGAAGTCGTCGGTGCCGACGACGTCCGCATGCTGCGCCAGGGTCGGGTAGTCCTCCCGGCGGCTTTCGAGGTGCTGCTGGGTCCAGCGTCGGAGCTGGGCTTCGCGGGCGGGATCCCGGTGCACCGCCCGCCAGAAGTTCTCCGTCGCGGCCCACCCCTGGACGTAGTACGTCAGCGCACCGATGACAGCCGTCAGGCGGTGGCCTTCGAGCCCGACCGCGGTCAGAACGGCGTAGAACCGCTCGGAGAGCGCTAACGAGTTCGGGCCGAGCAGCGGACGGGTGGACATCAGGGCCGGCAACCACGGATGCTGCTTCATCACGTCCCGGGCTCGGACCAGCTGCTGCGTGAGGGCCTCCCGCCAGGGCACCCCATCGATCCCGTCGAGCTCGACGCCGGCGAAGGCCTCGTCCACCGCGAGGTCGAGCACGTCCTCCTTGCTGCCCACGTACTCGTACAGCGACATCGCGCTGACGTCCAGCCGGGCGGCGAGCCGCCGCATGGACAGTCCCGAAGCGCCGTCCGCGTCCAGCACCGCGACCGCGGCACGTGCGATGCGTTCCCTGGACAGGCGCGGTTTGCGGGGACGTTGCTCGGCGAACCAGATCGCCGGTGGTCTTTCCTCGGCCATGCCGCTCCTCCCTTACAGCGTACGGAAAACCGTACAGCTAGCTTCGACCGGAGTCAGGCGGAGCGCCACGAGGAGGATTCGATGACACCGGACGAATGGCTGCGCCAGTACGCGCTTCTGGCGCTGCGCATCGACAAGTTGGTGACGGGCAGCGCGACGGGGACCGTGGTGATCTACAGCGGGCCACCGCGATGGCGGGACCAGGTGGCGGGCGAAGAGCCGACGGCGGCGCGGCAGCTGGTCGAAGACGCCGAAGCGCTGCTGGACACCTCACCGTTTCCCGGCGAGCGCGCTCGCTACCTGGCTGCCCAGGTGCGGGCCATGCGGGCGGTCGCCCGGCGACTGGCCGGCGAACAGCTGCCGCTGTCGGCGCATGCCAGCGAATGCTTGGGCGTGCCAGTGCGAATGCTGCCTACGGAGGTCTTCGACGAAGCGCACGACTTGCTGGACCGCGCTTTGCCGCAGGGCACCGGGTCGCTGCTGGAGCGGCTGCAGTCCTGGCAGGCGTCCTACGCGCTGCCACCGGCCCAGGTGGACCAGCTGCCGGCCCTCGTCGACCGCGCAGTCGCCGAGACCCGCAGGCGCACGGACGAGATCGTGGCCCTGCCCGAGGGCGAGGTGACCAAGTGCGAGTTGGCCACCGGCGTGAACTTCCGGGCCGCCGGGGCCTACGAGGGGGATCTGCGCTCGACGATCCACATCAACGCCGACCTGCCGTTCAACCTGGCCGACCTGCTCTACGTCGTCGCCCACGAGGGGCACCCCGGGCACATCGCCGAATCGATGCTCAAGGAGCTCCGGCTGGTCGACGAGCTCGGCTTCGCGGACCAGCAGGTGCGGTTCATGCTCTCGCCGTCGTTCGTGATCAGCGAGGGTCTCGGGTTGCACGCGCAGGACATCGCCTTCCCCCGCGGCCAAGCCCAGACGTGGCTGGCCGAGAACGTCCTCGCCGAGCGGGGGATCGCGCCGGACGGCTCCGATTTCGCCGCGATCCACCGCGCGCAGAACATCCTGTTCGGAGCCTGGGGCAATGCCGCGCTCCTCGCCGATGAAGGCCGTCCGGACGCCGAGATCAGCGCCTACCTCACCAGGTGGGCGCTGATCTCGGACGCTGACGCCGGTGCGGTCCTGACCTTGCTCCGGGCCGGGGGCATGTCCTGCTACGTGTGGGGTTACTTCCACGGCTGGCGGCTGCTCGACCGGTGGTTGGCCGCTCCCGACCGCGACGCGCGGGTGCGCCGGGTGCTCACCGAGCAGTTGCTACCCGCCGACCTCGAAGTCCCGGCTTGAAGCGTTGACCAGGCGGTGCCAGGCGCTGGCCCGCCAGTCGTCGCCGTCGTCGAGGAACATGCGGTTGCCCGCGCTGTCCCAGTGCGCCAGGGCCCAACCGTTGCCCCGGCGGTTCTCGTGCCAGCCGACCAGCGGCCAGTAGGCGAAGTCGGTGTCGTTGGCGACGAGGAAGTCCACGAAGTTCTCGAACCACGCCCGGACCTTGGGGTCCTGCTCGTCGCGGCCACCCACGCCGAACTCACTGATCCACAGCGGGGCGGTGTAGGGCTGACCGTCCTCGGTCACGAAGAACGCCTGTCGCTGCAGCACGTCGTGCAGCTCGTCGCGGGACAGGTCCTGGTAGCGCGGGTCGCTGGTCTCCCCCGTGCCGGTCGCACCGGAGTGGTTCGGGCCGGTGTAGCCGTAGAAGTGCGCCGAGTACACCAGCTTTCCCGGTTTTGCCAACGTGTGCGACAACGTCCGGACCGGTTCCAGCGTCGGCCGGCCGTGCGGGAAACCGTCCACCGGGATGCCGACCCAGTTGATCCCCTCGATGATGATCAGCAGGTTCGGGTTGGCCTCGTTGAGGATCCGGTCCCCGGCGCGCTGCGAGGCGGCGAACCAGTCGTGCGCGTCGCCCAGCCCCCAGTTCGGGTCGTCGAACACGTCGCGCCGCACCTCGTTGTACAGGTCGGCGCCGACCACGCGCGGGTTGTCCCGGTAGCGGCCGGCCATGAACGCCCAGTCGTCCTCCCACTGCTGGTCGCTCTGGCTGCTGTTCCAGCGCTCGTTGCCGTCGACCCCGCAGCACCAGCGGGTGGTGTTGGTGTGGTTGTTCAGGATCACCGCGAATCCGCGGTCGGTGAGCGCGGAAACCGCCGCGTCGTAGACCTGCAGCCGGGTCTTGCCGCGCAGCTGCGGGTTCGCCGCGACCGCCTGGTCCGGCACGATCGACTCGTCGCGGATCATGTCGTTGGCGAACGGCAACCGGATGCTGTTGAGACCGAGTTCGGCGAAGCTGTCGAGGATTTCGCCGATCGGCGCCCGGTCCAGGCCCAGCGGGATGCCGTTGCTGTTCTCGCCGGCGTGGTGGTTGGCCGGGTCGTCGACATCGCCGCTGCCGTCGTAGGTTCCGCTGGCTCCGTGCCAGTTCCCGGATTTCAGCTTGAAGCGGGAACCACCGGCGTCGACGATGTAGCGCCCCTCGGTGTGCAGCGGCGCGGTCCACGTGGCGGCCAGGTCGGGTTCTTCGAGCTGAGCTGGGCTGGGTGGCAGCGGTTGCACCAGCGTTGCGGTGAGGACGGCAGTGAGCAACCCGGCGATCATGCGCGCTCCCTGGGGTTCGGACGAATCGCGGATCGGCCGCGGCCCACCAATCCTCCCAGTGATCATCGGGACGAAAACCTCTGGGAATTCACCACTTTTCCCGGCCTCGCATCATCCCAACCGCGAAAATTGGTTCAGACCTTGCCTTTCCCGGTTGTGATCCATAGCATCCGATTGCTCAGCGCAAAACGGGAATTGCGGACAGTGCAACGGAGACTGCCATGCGTGCCTGGAAAGCCATCACCGTCACCGCCATCGGTGCCTTGCTCACGGCCTGCGGACCACCGCAGGTGCAGCAGGACGGACCCGCTGAGGACGAAAGCACCGGCACGCTACGGGTCTGGCTGTTCGACGAGGCCACCCGCGGACCCAAGCAGACCACTGTGGACGAAGCGGTGGCCCGCTTCGAGGCCGAGCACCAGGGCGTCCAGGTCGACGTGCAGTACATCCCGGTGGACACCCGCTCGGAGCGGTTCACCGGCGCGTTCAACGATCCGGCCAGCGCCCCGGACGTCGCCGAGTACGGCAACACCGACGTGGCCGGTTACGTCGCCGCAGGCGGTCTCGCCGACCTGACCGACCAGCTCGGCCAGTGGCCGGAGGCCGCCGACCTGGACGAATCGGTGCTGGAGACCGCGAAGGTCGACGGCAAGGTCTACGGCGTGCCCTGGTACACCGGCATCCGCGCGCTGTACTACCGCACCGACGTCTTCGACGAGCTCGGCCTGAAACCCCCGCGCACCACCGCGGAACTGGTCGACACCGCGCAGCGGATCCGCGAAGCCCGCCCCGACCTCTACGGCATCTCCGTCGGCGGCAAGTACCACTACGCGCTGATGCCGTTCATCTGGGCCGCGGGCGGCGACATCGCCCGCCAGGACGGCGGCACGTGGACGTCCACTGTGGATCAACCTGCGGCCCGCGAGGGCGTGGCCACCTACTCGTCGCTGATCAGCGGCGGCGCGTGCCCGCGCGAGCAGTGCGCGGACATGACCGGCAGCCAGGCAGTGCAGGCCTTCGCCTCCGGCAAGGCCGCGATGACCATCGGCGGCGACTTCAACCGCGCCGCGGTGGAAGCCGGTGCGGCAGGCGGCAAGTACGCGGTGGTCCCGCTGCCCGGCAAGACCGACGGATCCATCGCCCCGGCCTTCGCCGGCGGGAACATGCTGGGCGTGCTGAAGTCCTCCAAGCGCGCCACGCTGGCCAAGGAGTTCGTGCAGCTGCTGGCGGGCAAGGAGTACCAGCGCAAGATGTACGACGCGATGGGCAACCTGCCCACCTTCACCGACGTGCAGCAGGAACTCGCCGCCGGCGACCCCGCAGTGGCGCCGTTCGTGCAGACCCTGCAAGCCGGAACCCGGTTCGTGCCCACCACCGACGGCTGGTCGAAGATCGACGCGCAGGGCGTGCTGCCCACGATGGTGCAGCAGGTCATCACCGGCACCAGCGTCGAGGAGGCCACCTCCGGCGCGGCCGAGCAGATGAACTCCGCGTTCGAAGGCCGCTGATGGCCGCACTGCTCTACCTCGCACCGGCCGGGCTGCTGCTGGCCGTGATGATGGGCTACCCGCTCTACCAGCTGGTGCAGATCTCCCTCTACGAGTACGGGCAGGCGCAGGCCTCCGGCGGTGCCGCGCTGGAGTTCCTCGGCGCAGGCAACTACCTGGCGCTGCTGGGCGATGCGGAGTTCTGGACGATCCTGGCCCAGACCTGCCTGTTCGCCGCGGTGTGCGTGGTGGGCAGCCTGGCGGTCGGCATCGCGCTGGCGGTGCTGGCCACCAGGATCAGCCCGCTGCCGCGGCTGCTGCTGTTCCTGGCCGCGATCGGCGCCTGGGCGACCCCGGCGATGGCCGGTTCGACGGTGTGGCTGTTCCTGTTCGACCAGGACTTCGGGCTGGTCAACGAGGTGCTCACCGGGATCGGCGTGGACGGTGCGGCCGGGTTCTCCTGGACCTACGACCGGTTCGTGGCCTTCGGCCTGGTGGCCGCCGAGGTGATCTGGTGCTCGTTCCCGTTCGTGCTGGTAACCACCTACGCCGGGCTCAGCGGGATTCCCGGCGAGGTGGTGGAGGCCGCGGCGCTGGACGGCGCGTCGACGTGGCGGACCGCGCGCAGCGTGCTGCTGCCGATGCTCAAACCGGTGCTGATGATCGCCACCATCCAGTCGATCATCTGGGACTTCAAGATCTTCACCCAGATCTACGTGATGACCAACGGGGGCGGCGTGGCCGGGCAGAACATGGTGCTCAACGTCTACGCGTACCAGGAGGCGTTCGCCGGTTCGAACTACGGGCTCGGCTCGGCCATCGGCGTGGTGATGACCGTGCTGCTCGTGCTGATCACGCTGGCCTACCTGCGGGCCCAGCGCAAGGACGGGGCGATCGCATGACTTCCTCGCGCAAGCGGATGCCGCGCCGGATCGCCGACGCGGTGGCGGTGCTGATCGCCGTCGCGGTGGCGTTCCCGCTGTACTGGATGGTGCTCTCGGCGTTCAAGCCGGAGGGCGAGCTGCTGTCCGCCGATCCCCGCCCGTGGACCTTCGCCCCCACCCTGGACGGGTTCCGCCGGGTGTTCACAGTGGACGGTCTCGGCGGCTACTTCGCGAACAGCCTGCTGGTGGCCGCGGCAGTGGTGCTGCTGTCGCTGCTCATGTCGTTCCTGGCGGCGGTCGCGCTGACCCGCTTCCGGTTCCGCGGTCGCACCGTGCTGCTGCTGATGATCCTGGTGGCCCAGATGGTCCCGGTGGAGGCGCTGACCATCCCGCTGTTCTTCCTGATGCGCGAGGTCGGCGGCGTGGCACCAGCGTTCGGCCTCAACCGCCTGGGCTCGCTGGTGCTGGTGCACCTCGCGTTCAGCCTGCCGCTGGCGATCTGGATGCTGCGCGGGTTCGTCGCCGCGGTCCCCGCCGAGCTGGAGGAGGCGGCCACCCTCGACGGCGCCAGCCGCGGCCGGTTCGTGTGGCAGGTGCTCTTCCCGCTGGTGGCACCGGGTTTGGTGGCCACCAGCGTGCTGTCGTTCATCCACGCCTGGAACGACTTCCTGTTCGCCAAGACGTTCATCATCTCGGCCACCGAGAACCAGACGTTGCCGATGGCGATCCTGGTCTTCTTCAAACCCGAGGGCAACGATTGGGGTGCGATCATGGCCGGTTCGACGTTGATGACGATCCCGGTGCTCGTCTTCTTCGTGCTGGTGCAGCGGAAGCTGGTGTCCGGCCTGGCCGGGGCGGTGAAGGGATGAGCTGGGACTCGCTGCTGCCGCGCCCGCTGCGGGTCAGCCCGGCGGCCGGGGTGCTGGAGCTGGACCAGAACACCACGGTCGGCGGCGAACCCACCACCGCCGACTGGTTCCGCCGCCACGTCGGGGCGGGCACCGGGCTGCGGTTCGCCGACGCCGAGCGCCCGACGATCGAATTCCGCGTCGACGGGCGCCGATCGGTCCCCGGCGGCTACCACGCGCAGATCCGCCCGGACGGCGTCGAGGTCGTCGCGCACGACGTGGCCGGCGCGCACCACGCCGCGCAAACCCTGCGGCAGCTGCTGGATCCGTCGGCGTACCGGTCGGCGCTGATCCACTACGGGCGGTTCGTGCTGCCGTGCGGGGTGGTCGAGGACCGGCCGCGGTTCGCCTGGCGCGGCTGCCACCTCGACGTGGCGCGCCACTTCCTGCCCAAGCGGGAAGTGCTGCGGTTCGTCGAGCTGCTGGCCGTGCACAAGCTCAACGTGCTGCACCTGCACCTGACCGACGACCAGGGCTGGCGGTTCGAGGTGCCGCGCTACCCGGAGCTGACCCGGGTCGGCGCCTGGCGGGCGCGCTCGATGGTCGGCCGCGGCCCGGAACCGGAGTTCGACTCCCGGCCGCACGGCGGTTTCTACACCTCCGACGACCTGCGCGAGATCGTCGCCCACGCGGCCCGCCACCACATCACCGTGGTCCCGGAGGTCGACGTGCCCGGCCACAGCCAGGCCGCCATCGCCGCCTACCCGGAACTGGGCACCGGCCAGCGCCCGGAGGTGTGGGACTCGTGGGGCGTCAGCAGCGACATCCTCAACACCGACCCCGCGACCACCGATTTCTACCGCGCGGTCCTCGACCACCTGATGGACGTGTTCCCGTCCCCGGTGATCTGCGTCGGCGGCGACGAGGTCCCCGGCATCACCCCGCAGCACGGCACCTTCCTGCGCGAGCTCATCGAGCACGTCCACGCGCGCGGCCGCCGCGCCTCCGGCTGGGACGAACTGCTGGACTCGGTGGACCCGCTGCCGGCGGGCACCATCATCGCCGCCTGGCGCGACGAGCAGGCGGCGGTGCGCGCCGCCGAACGCGGCCACGACGTCGTCCTGTGCCCGGAGGACCACCTCTACTTCGACCACCGCCAAGCCGACCACCCCGACGAACCGATCCCGGTGGGCTTCCTGACGACGCTGGAGAAGGTCTACGGCTACCAACCGCTGCCGGGCGCGCTCGGCGTCCAAGCACAGGTGTGGACCGAGCACCTGGACACCCCGCGCCGCCTGGACTACGCGGCGTTCCCCCGCCTGTCGGCCTTCGCCGAAGTGGCCTGGAGCCAGCAGCACGACCTCGCCGACTTCCAGCGCAGGCTCGTCGACCACCACCTGCCCCGCCTGGACGCCCTCGGCGTCGAGTACCGCCCCCTGGGCGGCCCGCACCCCTGGCAGACCCGCCCCGGGGTGCCCGGCAGGCCCCGCTGATGCCTGCGGCGGTCAGTCCTCCAGGTGGGACTTGAGGCGCTGGAGGGTGGCTTCGATGGACCGGAGGTTCTGCTTCGGCAAGCCGGTCCGCGCGATCAGCTTCGGCAGCATCGCCGCGTAGTCGTAGGTCTCGGTGACCTTGGTCGCCGACTCGCCCGCCGGCTCCAGCTCGTACCGCCAGCGACCGGGCAGCACGTGCCGCCACGCGATCCGCCGGTTCTCCTCGTACTCCACGACGGTGTTGGTGATCCGGTAGCCGATGCCCCTGCGCATCCGCATCCCGAACTTCGACCCCAGCACCAACCGCTCCGGTCCGCTCATCTCCCCCTGCACGGTGCCGGAACCGTCGATGACCGCGTGCTTGCGCGGATCGGCCAACACCGCGAAAACCGCCTCCGCGGGAGCGTTCACGACCACGCTGCTGGACACCGAGAACTCGTTCTGACCCATGCGCCAGAACGTAACGACCCGAGGTAACGAACCAGGCACGAAGCCGCGCTGAGCGCGCGTTCCGGCAGATCCGCGAAACCAGTGCCTCCCGTCACACGTCATCTGTAGTGTCACTTCTGATGATCAGCTGACCACTGGGGGTGCTCATGACGGAAGCGACCGCGGGACAAGGGGTTCCGGTCGCTCAGCTGCCGCAGCGCCTCGGCTGGCGGTGGATCAGGCGCAAGCGGCTGGAGACGATCCCGGACCAGCCGATCGTCCACCTGCTGCGCGAGAAGAACCCGGGCGCGCTGGTCGACCAGCTCTCCGACCACCTGGGCTCCGTCGTCCCGCACGTGGTGCTCGACGTCGGCGCCGACCCGGCCGAGACCCAGCGGCAGAAGTCCGTCCAGATCCGCAAGCTGCTCGACCGCGCGGCGCTGGGTCTGCGCGACGCCGACTCGTGGCCGCGCATCGGCCGGCTGCGCTTCCGCCGCTACGCGCTGCTGAGCTGGCTGCTCAAGAAGAACCTGCCGCAGACGAACCTGGCCCGCGCACCGCACTCCGACGTCCGCCACCTGCTGCGCGAGTACCTCAGCAGCCGCCGCCCGCGGCGCACCCAGCAGGAAGAGCAGCTGGAGTCGCAGGGCTGGGAGCTGGCCGCGCAGAACCTGCCCTGGTACCTGCACCTGCTGTCGCTGGTGTTCTTCCCGGTCTACTACGCGTGGTGGATGCGGGCGGGCCGCGTCGCGCGCTGGTTCATGCGGCAGCCCTACCTGTCCCCCGGCGAATCGGCCGACTTCCCCAGCTTCGCGCAGCGCCTGATCGCCACGCCCTCCCGCTTCGAGAACGCCGAGCAGGTCCGGAAACTGCTGGTGCACGCGTTCCTGGCCGACCTCGCCGACTCCTACAAGCGGCGGCTGTGGCGCTGGAAGTGGGTGCCGAAGGACTGCTACCCGGTCCTGCTGCTGCGCAACCTGCGCGACGAGAGCACCGGCAAGCTGCTGGTGCGCCTGATCAACGACGTCCGCAACGAGACCGGCTCGCGCGACCCGCTGCTGGTCATCGGCGCGGGAACGGCCGCCCTGCCGGAGGAATCGCCGAGCGAAGCGGTGACCCTCGAGCAGTGGCCGGAGAAGCTGCAGAACGCGCGCCGCCGCCGCTCCCCCACCGCCTGGTACGTCCCGGTGCAGGTCGCCGACGAACCCGGCAGCACCGACGACGAATCCACGCTGTCGCTGGGCCAGGCGGACCTGCCGCTCAAGCGCTCCCGGCTGGTGCGCCGCGTCCCGGCGATCGCGCTGGTGGCGCTGCTGCTCGTCGGAACCGGTGCCTACGTCAAGCAGTACGTCGGGCCGTGCGGACAGCTGCTCCCCTGGAACGGCCTGGAGCTGTGGGCTGAGGACAACGAATGCGTCGGCGTCTCCGACGGAACCTTCCAGTTCTCCGACATCAAGGGCAGGAACGCGGAGGAAGCCGACTTCCTGCAGGGCCTGGTCGGCTTGCAGCGGACGGTCGAGGACCAGAACTCCTGGATCGACACCCAGCACGAGCGGAACAAGTCGCGCCCCTACGTGACGGTGGTCTACTTCAGCACGCTGACTGATTCCGACCCCAACTCCGCGACCCTCAACGGGGTTTTCGAAGAGCTCAAGGGAATCCTGCACGCGCAGCGGATGTCGGACCTGCGCGGCGGCCCGCTGATCCGGATCGTGCTGGCCAACGGCGGGGGCGAGATGAAGCACGCCGGGGCGGTCGCCGAGCACATCGTGGCGCTGGCCCAGCGACGTGCGGATTCAGCGGCCCCGGTGGTCGGCGTGGTCGGTCTCGGCGGCAGCTGGCAGGGCACCGAGAACGCCATCCGGGTGCTGGGAGCCGCCGGACTGCCCATGGTGGGCACGACGACCTCGGCCGACGCCTTCCCGCAGGTGAGCAAGCTCTACCACCAGGTCGGGCCGAACAACGCGCAGCAGGCCCAGTTCGTCCGCGACTACCTCGGGCCGGGTGCGAAGCCCAAGGTCTACTACTCGACGGGCGACCTCTACAGCGAGAACCTGGCCGACGACCTGCGCGGGCAGTTCGCGCTGCCGCCGGAGCGGGTGGTCGCGAATCCCAGCTTCGACGACACCAGGATCAGCTGCGGCCCGCAGGAGGTCGCGTTCTTCTCCGGGCGGGCCAGCAAGCTCGGCGGATTCCTGGATTCGGTCCGCTGGCACTGCAACAAGATCAACGCACCGCTGCCCCGGCTGATCGCCGGGGACGACATCACCAAGTTCATGCTCGACAAGGAGCTGAAGAAGGACGTCTACCTGAGCCTCGAGTACACCTCGTTCTACGGGGAGGTCGTCAACAAGGAGAGCGACGACATCGAAGGCCGCGCGATGCTGGCCTTCGACGCGCTCCGCGTGCTGCAGAACGCGATCACCAACGTCATCGGCGAATCGCTGCTCCCCGACGGCGCGGAACAACTCCCCCTCAACGGGCTGTCCGTCTGGCGCGGCATCGCCGAGATCAACGGACCCGGGCGCGTGGTTCCCGGAACGGCAGGGAACATCTGCTACGGCCCGGATTCCCAGCAGGTCCCGGTGGACAAGAAGATCTCGATCATGCGCATGAAAACGGGCATGAGCCAACCCGAAGTCCTGTGGACGCGCGGAGAAGGCCGCTGCTGAAACGACGCTGCGGGCGGTGCGACCCGTTTCGGACCGCACCGCCCGCAGCTCGGACAGACCTCAGCCGGCCGTGGTCTTCTCCGGCTCGGTGGCCTTGGGCTCCCAGCACTCCACGCCGGTCAGCTCCGGCAGGCGGTCCCGGGTGAAGACCGGGTCCAGGCCCTGCTTGCGCTGCTCGTTGTAGTCGCGGAGGAGCTTGAACGCGATCGCGCTCAGCGGGGCGATCGCCGCCAGGTTCACCAGCGCCATGACGCCCATCGTGGTGTCCGCCAGGTTCCACACCAGGTCCGAGGAACCGATCGCGCCCAGGAAGGTCACCACCAGCACGATCCAGCGGTAGCCGGTCAGCACCGCGCGGTTCTGCGTCAGGAAGCCGACGTTGGACTCGCCGTAGAAGTAGTTGCCCAGCACCGAGGTGAACGCGACCAGCAGGATGATCAGCGTCAGCAGGTGCAGCGACCAGTTGCCCAGGTTGAACTGCAGGGCCTCCTGGGTCATCGTCGGGCCGCGGTTCTCACCGTAGGCCGGGTTGGACAGCAGCACGATGAACGCCGTGGTGGAGCACACCAGCAGGGTGTCGACGTAGACGCCGAGGGTCTGCACCAGGCCCTGCTTGACCGGGTGGCTCACCGACGCGGTGGCGCCGGCGTTCGGGGCCGAACCCAGACCGGCCTCGTTGGAGAACATGCCGCGCCGCACGCCCTGCACGATCGCAGCGCCCAGCCCACCGGCGGCGATCTCCTGGAAACCGAAGGCGTTGGCGAAGATCTGGCCGAGCACACCGGGCAGCGCGTCGATGTTGAGCACCACGATGACCAGGCCGAGGATCATGTACAGCCCGGCCATGAACGGCACCAGCAGCTGCGCGACGTGCGCGATGCGGCGCACCCCGCCGAAGATGACCGCCGCGGTCAGCGCCACCAGGGCCAGGCCGAGCACCGGCTGCAGCCAGCCCATCCCGGTCGCGCCGGTCGCCTCCACCGAGGTCATGATCGCGCCGACGATGGTGTTGCTCTGCACCGCGTTGAACACGAAGCCGAAGGTGATCGTGATGACCACCGCGAAGAGCACGCCCATCCAGCGGGCGCGCAGGCCGTGCAGCATGTAGTAGGCCGGACCGCCGCGGAAACCGGCCTTGTCGCGCACCTTGTACAGCTGGGCCAGGGTGGACTCGACGAAGCTCGCCGCACCGACGACCAGGCCCATCACCCACATCCAGAACACCGCGCCGGGCCCGCCCAGCGCGATGGCGGTCGCCACACCGGCGATGTTGCCGGTGCCGATCCGGGCGGCCGCGGAGATCGCGAACGCCTGGAACGACGAGATCGCCTTCTTGCCGTCCTCCGCGGTCTCGGCCTTGCCGACCATCGCGCGGACCATCTCCGGGATCATCCGGATCTGCACCGCGCCGGAGCGGACCGTGAAGTACAGGCTGAGCACGGCCAGCACCGGGATGATCAGGTACAGCCAGAACGTGTCGTTCAGCGCGACGATCGCGTCGTTGAGCGCTTCCACGTGGAACCTTTCCGCAGGGTTGATGCGGAGCATCGGCGTTCCCGCGCACATCGGGTGGATGCGCCCGCCAAAGATCACCGCTCCGTTCGGTCGGCACAGTTTGTCCGACCCGGGACCCGACAAACGGTTCCCGTGGCGCAAAGGTTACAAAACGGGGCCTGCGGCGAATGCAGGCCCCGTCCCGTTCTTACTCCTCGGATCAGTGCTTTTCAGCCCTCCGCGAGCACTGGGGCGAGGAACTGTCCGGTGTGGCTCTCGGCCACCTCGGCGAGGTCTTCCGGCGTGCCTTCGGCCACCAGCATGCCGCCGCCGGAACCGCCTTCCGGTCCCATGTCGAGCACCCAGTCCGCGGTCTTGATCACGTCGAGGTTGTGCTCGATCACGATCACCGTGTTGCCCTTGTCCACCAGGCCGTTGATCACGCCGAGCAGCTTGCGGATGTCCTCGAAGTGCAAGCCGGTGGTCGGCTCGTCGAGGATGTAGACCGTCTTGCCGGTCGAGCGCTTCTGCAGCTCGCTGGCCAGCTTCACGCGCTGCGCCTCACCACCGGACAGCGTCGGGGCGGGCTGGCCCAGCCGCACGTAGCCCAGACCGACGTCCACCAGCGTCTTGAGGTGGCGGTGGATGGCGTTGATCGGCTCGAAGAACGCCGCGGCCTCCTCGATCGGCATGTCGAGGACCTCGGAGATCGTCTTGCCCTTGTAGTGCACCTCCAAGGTCTCCCGGTTGTACCGGGCGCCCTTGCACACCTCGCACGGGACGTAGACGTCGGGCAGGAAGTTCATCTCGATCTTCAACGTGCCGTCGCCCGCGCAGGACTCGCAGCGACCGCCCTTGATGTTGAAGGAGAACCGGCCCGGCTGGTAGCCGCGCACCTTCGCCTCGGTGGTCGCCGCGAACAGCTTGCGGATGTGGTCGAACACACCGGTGTAGGTGGCCGGGTTGGACCGCGGGGTGCGGCCGATCGGCGACTGGTCGACCTGCACCAGCTTGTCCACGTGCTCCAGGCCCTTGACCCGGGTGTGCCTGCCGGGCACCTGCCGGGCGCCGTTGAGCTTGTTCGCCAGCACCGACGCGAGGATGTCGTTGACCAGCGTGGACTTGCCCGAGCCGGACACGCCGGTGACCGCGGTCAGGCAGCCCAGCGGGAACGACACGTCGATCTTGCGCAGGTTGTGCTCGCGCGCGCCGACCACGGTCAGCTGGCGCTTGCGGTCCGGGACCCGGCGCAGCTCCGGCACCGGGATCTGCCGCCGCCGGGACAGGTAGTCGCCGGTCAGCGACTTCTTGTTGGACAGCAGCTTCTTGTACGGGCCGCTGTGCACGACCTGGCCGCCGTGCTCACCGGCGCCGGGGCCGATGTCGACCACCCAGTCCGCGCTGCGCACGGTGTCCTCGTCGTGCTCGACGACGATCAGCGTGTTGCCCAGGTCCCGCAGCCGGCTCAGCGTCTCCAGCAGCCGGTGGTTGTCGCGCTGGTGCAGGCCGATCGACGGCTCGTCCAGCACGTAGAGCACGCCGACCAGGCCCGACCCGATCTGGGTGGCCAGCCGGATGCGCTGGGCCTCACCGCCGGAGAGCGTCCCGGCCGCGCGGTCCAGCGACAGGTAGGTCAGGCCGACGTCGAGCAGGAAGCCCAGCCGCGCCTGCACCTCCTTGAGCACCGCGCCGGCGATCATCTGCTCGCGCGGGCCGAGCACCAGGCCGTTGAGGAACGTCGCGCACTCCTGCACGCTCAGCGCGCTGACCTTGGCGATCGACAGCTCGCCGAGGTCGGTGTTCTCCATGGTCACGGCCAGGATCTCGGGCTTGAGCCGGGTGCCGTCGCAAGCCGGGCACGGCACGTCCCGCATGTAGCCCTCGTACTTCTCGCGGGCGTAGTCGGACTCGGTCTGCTCCAGCCGCCGCTCCAGGAACGGGATGACGCCCTCGTAGTTGGCGTAGTAGGAGCGGGTGCGCCCGTAGCGGTTCTTGTAGCGGACGTGCACCTGGTCGTTCGAGCCGTGCAGCACGGCCTTCTTGACCTTGGTGGACAGCTGCCGCCACGGGGCGTCCATCCGGAAGCCGATCGACTCCGACAGCGAGGTGAGCAGCCGGGTGAAGTACTCGGCGGTGTGCCCACCCGCCCAGGGCGCGATCGCGCCGTCGGCCAGCGACAGGTCCTCGTCGGGCACCACCAGCTCGGGGTCGACCTCCTTGCGGATGCCGAGGCCCGCGCACTCCGGGCAGGCGCCGTAGGGCGAGTTGAAGGAGAAGGAGCGCGGCTCCAGCTCGTCGACGCCCAGCGGGTGACCGTTCGGGCAGGCCAGGTTCTCGGAGAACTTGCGCTCCCGGTTCGGGTCGTCCTCGTCGAGGTCGATGAACTCGACCAGCACCAGGCCGTCGGCCAGCCGCAGCGCGGTCTCCACCGAGTCGGTCAGCCGCTGCTTGGCGCCGGCCTTCACGGTGAGCCGGTCCACGACCACCGCGATGTCGTGCTTCTCCTGCTTCTTCAGCTTCGGCGGCGCGTCCAGCGGGTGCACCACGCCGTCGACGCGGGCGCGGGCGTAGCCCTGCGACTGCAGCTGCTCGAAGAGGTCGACGTACTCGCCCTTGCGGCCGCGCACCACCGGCGCCAGCACCTGGAACTTGGCCCGCTCGGGCATCTCCAGCACCTGGTCGACGATCTGCTGCGGGGTCTGCTTGCTGATCGCTTCACCGCAGGTCGGGCAGTGCGGTTTGCCGGCCCGCGCGTACAGCAGGCGCAGGTAGTCGTAGACCTCGGTGATGGTGCCCACCGTGGACCGCGGGTTGCGGCTGGTGGACTTCTGGTCGATCGACACCGCCGGGGACAGGCCTTCGATGAAGTCCACGTCGGGCTTGTCCATCTGCCCGAGGAACTGCCTGGCGTAGGCGGACAGCGACTCGACGTAGCGGCGCTGCCCCTCGGCGAAGATGGTGTCGAAGGCCAAGCTCGACTTGCCGGACCCGGAGAGCCCGGTGAACACGATCAGGCTGTCCCGGGGCAGATCGAGGTCGATCCCGCGCAGGTTGTGCTCACGGGCGCCGCGGACGACGAGGCGGTCAGCCACAGTGATCCCTTCGGAAGTTCTGGCGTTGAGGTCGACGCGCGCCGCTGCGGGCCGGGCCGCGAGAACCCGGCCATCGGCAGGTCGCGACGTCGCGTCGTCCATGCTATTCGGGGCCACCGACAGTCCCGGACCGGCTGCGCCCCGCACTGGGCGCGACCCCCGACCATCACCCCAAGGTGTGACATCCGAAGCGGTTGGCCGCCGCCGTCACCGACGATACGCAAATTCCCCCGGATTGGGCACTGTTGCCCTTGTGGCCTGCGCAATTAGGCTCGGTGTCCACATCGCGCTCCGTGCGCGCCCCGTCACCCTTCCGCGAGGTGGAGCATGGCTGACATCGCCCTCGGAACCGCCGCGCAGGTGACCAGCGAGGTCGCCGCCCAACTGGCAGCGGTGGACCGCGCCACCCAACGGCTGCTGCGCACGGTCGGCGACCTGGACGAGGTGTCCGTGCGGCAGCCCAGCCTGCTGCCCCGCTGGAGCCGGGCACACGTGATCGCCCACTTGGCGCGCAACGCCGACGGGCTGGTCAACCTGATGATCTGGGCGCGCACCGGCATCGAGCACGCGATGTACGCCAGCCGCGACGACCGCGACCAGGCCATCGCCGAAGGCTCCCAGCACAGCCACCAGCTGCTGTTCGAGGACCTGGCGGCATCCTGCGACCGCTTCGCCAGCGCGGTCCAGGAGATGCCGGACCACGCCTGGACGGCCGAGATCGCCTACCCCGTCGGCGACCCGATCCCCGCCCACCACGTGCTGCGGCTCCGGCTGATGGAGGTGTGGGTGCACCTGGTCGACCTCGACCACGACGTGGACTTCGCCGACATCCCGCGGCCCGACGTCGAACAGCTGCTGGAGGACGCGGTCCAGCAGTTCGGCGGCCGCCCGGACGTCCCGGCGCTGGCGGTGGAGGTCGACTTCGGAGACCACCAGCGCACCTGGGACCTGCGCGGCACCACGGCCCCGCCGAGCCGCGTCCGCGGCGAACCCGGCCCGATGCTGGGCTGGCTCCTGGGCCGAACCGACGCCCAAGACCTGCAGGGAACGGCCCCGGACCTCCCCGACTGGCGCTAACCCCCGCGACGTACCGCAATTTCAATGGAAATCAGACGTCCGATTTCCATTGAAATTGCGGAAGTTCTCCACACGCCCCAGAACCTGTCCCCAAGTCCCGGCATGTCGGGGTCCGACACGCCGGTGCTGTGTCCGCGCGGGTCCGCAGTTTCGCGCAGAACGAGCATGCTCGATTGCGCGGCATCGAACCACCGCACCGGTGCCT
>NZ_JBEOVY010000006.1:0-57455 GCF_040295745.1 Saccharopolyspora sp. NPDC002686 | reverse complement strand
GGACGCGGTAGGCGAACGCCGCCGCGGCGGCGACCGGTCCCTTGCGCAGCACCAGGTTGTGGTGGATGAACTCCTCGAACGAGCGGAGGTAGATCGCCTCGTCGTCCTCCTCGGTGACCACCAGGCCGAGCGTGTCCACGTAGAACTCCCTGGAGGCCGCCAGATCGGTGACGACCAGGTCCAGGTAGGCGCAGCGGACGATGTCGGGAGGGGTGAGCTCTGATGCAGCCGAGACACTCATCGTTGAACGTTCCTTCGCATGCGTGACGCCGTGTCAGGCGCCGAACTTCGGGGTGTGGACGGGGGCCAGCGAGATGTGCATCGCCTGCTGGTCGGAGTAGAAGTCCAGCGACCGGTAGCCGCCCTCGTGCCCCAGACCGGAGGCCTTGACCCCGCCGAACGGCGTGCGCAGGTCCCGGACGTTGTGCGAGTTCAGCCAGACCATGCCGGCGTCGATGCGCTGCCCGAAGTTGTGCGCGCGCTCGAGGTCCGAGGTCCACACGTAGGCCGCCAGCCCGTACTTGACGTCGTTGGCCAGCTCGAGCGCTTCCTCGTCGCTGTCGAACGGGGTGATCGCCACGACCGGGCCGAAGATCTCCTCCTGGAAGATCCGCGCGGTCGGCGGCACGTCCACGAACACCGTCGGCTGCACGTAGTTGCCCGATTCGAGGCCTTCCGGACGACCGCCACCGGCGGCCAGCTTCGCCTCGGTCTTGCCGATCTCGATGTAGCCGGTGACCTTCGCGTAGTGCTCGGGGTGCACCAGCGCGCCGACCTCGGTGGCCGGGTCGTGCGGGTCGCCCACCTTGATGTTCTTCGCCCGCTCGACGTAGCGCCGCACGAACTCGTCGTAGATGGGCCGCTCCACCAGGATCCGGCTGCCCGCGGTGCAGCGCTCGCCGTTGAGCGAGAAGACGCCGAACACCGTCGAGTCGATCGCGGCGTCGAGGTCGGCGTCGGCGAACACCACGGCGGGGCTCTTGCCGCCGAGCTCCATCGACAGCGCCTTCAGCGTCGGCGCGGCGTTGGCGAAGATCAGCTGGCCGGTAGCCGATTCCCCGGTGAACGAGATCAGCTGGACGTCCTCGTGCTTGACCAGCGCGTCACCGGCCTCCTCGCCGATGCCGTTGACCAGGTTGAACACGCCGTCCGGCACGCCGGCCTCGCGGAAGATCTCCGGCCACAGGCTGGCCGACAGCGGGGTGAACTCTGCCGGCTTGAGCACCACGGTGCAGCCCGAGGCCAGCGCCGGGGCGAGCTTCCAGCTCTCCAGCATGAACGGCGTGTTCCAGGGGGTGATCAGCCCGGCCACGCCCTTGGGCTTGCGGTTGACGTAGTTGACCTGCTTGCCCGGGACCTTGTAGGTGTCGTCGGCCTGCGCAACGATCAGGTCGGCGAAGAACCGGAAGTTCTCCGCAGCCCGCCGCGCCTGCCCGAGCGCCTGGGTGATCGGCAGCCCGGAGTCGAAGGACTCCCACTCGGCCAGCCGCTCGTCGCGGGACTCGACGATGTCGGCGATCCGGTTGAGGACCCGGGCCCGCTCCCGCGGCAGCATCCGCGGCCAGGGGCCTTCGTCGAAGGCCTTGCGCGCCGAGGCGACGGCGCGGTCGACGTCGGCCTGCTTGCCGGCCGCGGCCTCGAGGTAGTTCTTGTTGGACACCGGGTCCAGGACGTCGAAGGTGGCGCCGTCGAGGCTGTCGACGAATTCGCCTGCGACGAAGTGCTGGAGCCGCTTCGGCAGGTTCTGCGGCACGTGCTGGTCGGTCATGGTCATTCCCCTCCGGTTGCGCGGGCGGCGATGGTGTCCTCGGCGTCGACCGGCGAGAGCTGCTCCGCGCCTTCGGCGAGCAGCGCGCGGATCTTGTCCTTGCCCGGTTCGGTCGGCGCGATCAGCGGCGAGCGGACGTGCCCGGAGCTGATCAGGCCGCGCTGCTGGAGCACCCACTTCACCGGCGCCGGGTTGGTCTCGACGAAGATCAGGTCCACCAGCGGGTGCAGGCCGTAGTGGATGTCCAGCGCTTCCTCCAGCCGCCCGGCGTGGAAGGCCTCGTACATCTTCTTCGTCGCCGCGGGCGCGATGTTGGCCGTGGCGCTGACGAATCCGGTGCCGCCGAGGGCCAGCAGCGGCAGGCACAGCAGCTCGATGCCGGACCAGACCAGCAGATCGCGACCGGCGGCCTTGATCACCCGGGAGAAGTGCTCGAAGTCCTTGGTCGTCTCCTTGATCCCGACGAAGTTCGGCACGTCGCGGTGCAGCCGGGCGACCGTCTCCGGCGCGATCTCCACCGCGGTCCGGCTCGGCACGTTGTAGGCGATGATCGGCAGGTCCGGGTACTCCGCGGCGACCGTCTTGTACCAGACGTACAGCGCTTCCTGGGTGGGCCGCGCGTAGTACGGCGTGATGATCAGCGCGGCGTCCACGCCGGCGTCGTAGGCCGCGCCGGTGAGCTCGATGGTCTCGTCGAGCTTGGCCGAGCCGGTGCCCGGCACGACCGGGGCCCGGCCGTCGACGGTCTTGAGCACCGTGCGGATCGCGTCCGCCCGCTCGGCGATCGTCTGCGCGCTCGGCTCACCGGTCGAGCCGCCGATGGAGATCCCGTCGGAGCCCTGCTTGAGCTGCCAGTCGACGAGGTTCGCCAGCGACGCGTGGTCGACCTCGCCGTCCGCGGTGAACGGGGTGACGACCGGCGCGATCGATCCGGTCAGTTCCTCGGGGCGGGTGCGCCAGGCACCCGGGGCGTTGCTCATCCAAATCCTCCTGCGAACTATGCGTCGGTGTTGGTCCGGTCGGCCTCGTAGCGCTTCCGCCAGTCGCCGGTCAGCGGGTAGAGGCCGTCGACGGCGGCGCCCTCGGCGACCCGCGCCGCGATCCACTCCTCCTGGGCCTCCTGCTCGATCGCGTCGTCGAGCACGTCGCCCAGCAGCGCCGGCGGGATGACCAGGACCCCGTCGTCGTCGCCGACGATCACGTCGCCGGGCTGCACGGTCGCCCCGCCGCAGGCGACGGTGATGTCGCGGTCCCACGGCACGTGGCGCCTCCCGAGAACTGCGGGGTGGGGGCCGGCGGAGAACGTGGGGATGTCGAGTTCGGCGACCGCGTTCCAGTCCCGCACGCCGCCGTCGGTGACGATGCCTGCCGCGCCCCGGACCTGGGCCCGCAGCGCGAGGATGTCGCCGACCGTCCCGGTGCCGCGCTCGCCGCGCGCCTCGACCACCAGCACATCACCGGGACCGAGGGCGTCGAAGGCCCGCTTCTGCGCGTTGTACCCGCCGCCGTGGCTGCGGAAGAGGTCCTCGCGGGCGGGCACGAAGCGCAGCGTGCGGGCCCGGCCGATCATCTTCCGACCGGGGCTGTTGGTGCGCACGCCGTCGATCGACACCTGGTTGTAGCCGTGCTTGCGCAGCTGCGAGGACAGCGTCGCCACCGCGACCTTCTGCAGCTTCGCCACCAGCTCGTCGGTGAGTTCGAACTCGGCCGGGAGCCCGGCTGCTTCGCGGCTCCCCCAGGCCTCGGCCCGCTGGTGGTCGTCGACCACCGGCTGCGCGCTGAAGTCCGGCAGCGGGACCGTCCCCTCGACCACGGTGGTCCGCAGCCGGCCGGTGCGGTGCTCGGTGCCCGGGACGTCCACCTCGACCTCGACGACGTCGCCCGGGACCACCACCGACGATCCGGCGGGCGTGCCGGTGAGCACCACGTCGCCGGGTTCGAGGGTGATCAGCTGCGACAGGTCGGAGATCAGCTCGCCGAACGGGAAGACGACGGTGCCCGCGGAGTCGTCCTGGACGAGTTCGCCGTTGACCCAGGTCCGGACCCGAAGCGCGGCCGGATCGATCTCGGCGGCGGGCAAGGATTCGGGGCCGAGCGGCGTGTAGCCGTCGCCGCCCTTGGAACGCAGGTTCGAGCCCTTGTCCGCGGTGCGCAGGTCGTAGGCGCCGAGGTCGTTCGCCGCGGTCACGGCCGAGACGTAGGACCAGCCGTCCTCCCGCGCGACCCGGCGAGCGGTTTTGCCGATCACCAGGGCGATTTCGCCTTCGAAGGCCAGCAGTTCGGCCCCCGGCGGACGCTCGACGGTCTGGTCCGTGGCCGCCAGCGAGGTCACCGGTTTGAGGAAGTACGACGGTTTGGCCGGCGTCCGGCCGCGTTGGGCGATCCGCGACGGGTAGTTCAGGTGCAGCGCGATCACCTTGCCCGGCCGCCCGACCAGCGGGTGCCAGGCCAGTCCTTCGACCGGAGAACGAACGTCGTCGTGCGTCATGACGAGGATCGTATATGATGACGTATCTGATATCAACGGTTCGAGCACACCGCCGGAGAGATCGGGACGCACCGCCCCCTCGGGCAAGATGGAGCGCACTTCACCGAAACGAGGCCCCATGACCACGGACGCACCGACCGGCCGCGGCACCACCAGCAAGTCCCAGCTGGCCTACGAATGGCTCCACGACCGGATCGTCTCGCACCGCTTCACCCCGGGCTACCGGTTGGTGCTGAGCCAGATCGCCGGTGAGCTCGGCATCAGCGCGGTCCCGGTCCGCGAGGCCATCCGCCGGCTGGAGGCCGAAGGGCTGGTCACCTTCGAGAAGAACATCGGCGCGCAGGTCGCCCTGCTGGACGAGGGCGAGTACGTCACCACGATGCAGACGCTCGCGGTCGTCGAAGGCGCGGCCACCGGCTTCTCCGCCCCGCTGCTGACCGCCGCCGACCTCGCCGAGGCGCGGGCGGTGAACCAGCGGATGCGGGAGAGCCTCGAGCACTTCGACCCGAGCCGCTTCACCCAGCTCAACGAGGAGTTCCACTCGGTCCTGTTCGCCCGCTGCCCGAACGAGCACATCACCGACCTGGTGCGCCGCGGTTGGGGCCGGCTGCGCATGCTGCGCAACTCGACCTTCAGCTTCGTCCCGGGCCGCGCGGTCGAATCCGTCGCCGAGCACGACAACCTCATCGCGCTGATCGAGAGCGGCGCCGATCCGATCGACATCGAGCTCGCCGCGCGCCGCCACCGCACCGCCACCCTCGACGCGCTCCGCCGGTTCCAGCGCGACCACTGACCCGACAGCTCCGGCCGGCGTTGATCCACTGTGGACTTCACCCGTCCGGTTTTGCCTCCCGAGACCCCGATGTCGCATTCGACGGCCTCGGCTCCGCAGCGCCGCGCGGCGGTGTCCCACAGCATGAGAACCGAGCTTGTGGAGCGGGAAACCGCTGGGGTCTCATGGGCGCGGTCCACGACGACGTGGCGGCCGCGCGGAAGGGCAGGGGGTCTTGACCGACGAACCGGTTCCGGCGTGGGGGCGGTCGATGTCCTCGCTCGAACGCGGACTCGCCATCCTGATCGCCATCGCCGACCAGGGCGAGGTGTCGGCCGCTTCCCTCGCGCGCCAGCTGGACGTCCCCCGCTCCACGGTCTACCGGCACCTGAAGGTGCTCTGCGGTCACCAGCTGGTCGAGGAGGACGGCGGCCTCTACACCCCCGGTTGGCGGGCCATCGGGATGTCCGGCCGGAACCTGACCAACACGATCCTGTCCAGCCTCGCCCTCGACGAGCTCGTCGACCTCTCGGCCGCGCTGGAGGAGACCGCTGTCATCACGGTCCGGACCGGGACCCACGCAGTGTGCCTGCGCCAGGTGCGCGGGCCGCGTCCCGACCACGTGTCCTTCCGGATCAACGAGCTGCTGCCGCTGCACGCCGGAGCTGGTCAGCGCATCCTGCTCGCGCACGCCTCCGCCCCGCTGCTGCGCTCGATCTTGTCCCGCAAGCTCGGCACGCCCACGGGGCTGCAGGTGGACCCGGAGTTCCTGCGCGCGGAGCTGCGGACGGCGCGGCAGCAGGGCTACCAGATCTCGCGCGGGGAGCTGCGGCGCGGCGCGCTGGCCATCGCCGTCCCGGTGCTGATCAAGGGCGAGGCGATCTGCTCGCTCACCGCGGCCGGGAAGCAGTCCCGCTGCGACCACCCGGAGTGGATCGAGCGGGCCGTTCAGCTCCTGCGCGCGAGCGCCGAGCGGCTCTCCGACCGGATCACCGCAGCTGATGAGCACATGGATTCCGGCGATGTCCCATCAGCTCCACCGTCCGACCGCCGACAGGAAGAGCGACCATGACCGAAGTGATCCTGGGTGCCCAGCGCCTGACCTTGGAAGACCTCGTCGACGTCAGCCGCGGCCGGCGCGGCATCGCGCTGTCCGACCGCGCGCTGGAGACCATGGAGCCGAGCGCGCGGTGGGTGGCGGGGCTGACCGACGCGATGCGCGCGGGCCGTCCGGTGGACGCGGTCTACAGCGTGAACACCGGATTCGGTTCGCTGGCGGGCAAGCAGGCGTTCGAGAAGGTCGAGGACGCCGAGGAGCTGTCCCGGCGGCTGATCGTCTCCAACGCCTGCGGCACGGGCGATCCGCTGCCCGAGGACACCGTCCGGGCGGCCATGGTGATCCGGGCGGCGTCCCTGGCGCGCGGCTACTCCGGGGTGCGCCCCGAACTGCCGCAACTGCTGGTGGACATGCTCCAGCGGGGCGTGTTCCCGGTCATCCCGCAGTACGGGTCCCTGGGGGCTTCCGGCGACCTGATCCAGCTGGCGCACCTGGCGCTGGTCATGACGCGTCCGTCCGGGGAGGACATCGCGGCCGACAGCGGTGAGGTGTTCCGCGGCACCGAACGCGTCTCGGGCGTGCAGGCGATGCAGGAGGCCGGGCTGGAGCGGATCGTGCTCGGCGCCAAGGAAGGGCTGGCGGCGACCAACGGGACTTCGTTCTCCTGCGCGCACGCCGCCCTCGCCCTCGCCGATGCCGAGGTGGTCCTGAAGACCGCGCAGATCACCGCGGCGATCTCCATCGAGGCCATGCGGGGGTTCGGGGACGCGTTCATCCCCCAGATCCACGAGGCGCGCGGGCACCGCGGGCAGATCGCGGTCGCCGCCCGCCTGCGCGAACTGCTCTCCGACAGCGGACTCGTGGACGGCGACGCCGACACCGACCCGGTGCGCAACCCGCCGCAGGACGCCTATTCGCTGCGCTGCACCCCGCAGGTGCTCGGCCCGGTGCTGGACGCGCTGGAGTTCATGCGCGGGATCGTGGAGACCGAGATCAACGCCGCCACCGACAACCCGCTGATCATCACCGAGCTGCCGCGCTCGCTGAAGGCGGCCTCCGGCGGCAACTTCCACGGCGAGTACCTGGCGATGGCCTCCGACCTGCTGGCCATGACGATGAGCGAGGTCGGCAACATCGCCGAGCGGCGCGTCTTCCGGCTCACCGACTCCAGCCTCAACCGGGGCCTGCCGGACTACCTGGTGGACTCGGAGAAGGTCGGCATGGACTGCGGGTACATGCTGCCGCAGTACCTGGCCGCCGCGCTGGTCTCGGAGTGCAAGACGCTGGCCCACCCGGACTCGGTGGACTCGATCCCGTCCTCGGCGAACCAGGAGGACCACGTGTCCATGGCCAACAACGCCGGCCTGCACGCCAGGGCGGTGGTCCGCAACGTGCGCGACGTGATCGCCATCGAACTGCTGATGGCCTGCCAAGCGCTCGAACTGCGGATGCAGCGGGAGGACGTGCCCCGTTCCGAGATCTCCTCGGCCGCCCGCGCCGTCCTCGACCTGGTGCGCGCCACCCCCACGGCAACGGGCCGAACGATCCCGTTCCTCACCCAGGACGTGGTCCTCAAGCCCCTGCTCGACGCAGCCGTCGACCTCGTCGCCTCAGGCGCCGTCCTGACGGCAGTCGACGAACGCCCCCAGTCCTAAAAGGACTCAGTACCCGGGTGAAGCCGCTCCACCCGGGCACTGGCCGCCGGAGCCCAGGGCGGTTCGCACAGGGCGACACCGGCATTCGTGACCAGTGCTGCGTTGTTTCCGCAGCCGCAGTCCTCGGCACACCTGCAGGGGAATTGCTCGGTCTGCATCGTTGCCATGGAGCCCGACGATGATCTTCAGCAAGCCCGGACCGCGATCAGTTGGTCCCGGCCTCCGTCAGGGCAGCGAGATCCTCACTAATGAAACGTCATGACCGACGCGTGAGCAGATAAACATTCTTCTGGTCGCGCACTCGGATGCGCTTCCGACCCTTTTGGATTTTCTTACGCTCCGTACAGCAAGTGGGTGGTGCGCCTCTATGAGGTGAGGTTGGCGCTCTGTCGGTCGAAGATCGTATCGAGTGCGACCCGTATGGCGCCGGTGAGGACGGCTTGTGGTCCAAGGGCGGACGCGGCGAGTTCGACGCGTAGGGGGCTGAACTGGGGTATCAGGGTCGCTGTGCGGCGGAGAAGCGGTTCGCTCTGGTGGGAGGTGGTGCCGCTGATGATGATGATGTCGGGGTTGAGCAGGCTGGCGAGGGTTCCGGTGACGCGCGCCAGTCGGTCTGCGAGACGCTCGACGATGGTGATTGCGTCCGTGTCACCGGCGGTGGCGGCGGCAAGGACGGCGTGTGCGTCGGTGGGCAGAACGTTCTGCGAGGAGCGTGCTTCGTTCGCCTGGGCCGCCCATTCGCGGGCGAGGGCTCCGATGCCCTTGCGTTCTCCGACACCGATCACCTGCGTCAGGTAGGCCATTTCGCCTGCTCCGCCTGCGGAGCCGGTGAGTAGTTGTCCTGCCGAGACGATCCCGGCTCCGAATCGTTCGCCGGCCAGGAGCGCGATGTAGTTATCAGTGCTCTCTGCAACGCCCGTGTCGCGTTCGGCGATGGCGGCGAGGTTTGCGTCATTGTGGACGGACACTGACCAGTCCACGCCGTCCAGCACTTCCTTCGGGTCGAGCTGGACTGTTTTCCAGAACGGGTTGTCGAAGGAGATGTGCCCGTCGGCCGCGATGGGGGCGGCCACGCCGAAGCATGCCGACTCGACAGCGTCGTGACGGATTCCTGCCTGTTCGATGGTCTGGTCGATCGCGGTGCGAACAAGGGCCGTGCGGCTCTCGTGGGACTGATCCGAGAACTCGCGTCGCGTGGTCGCGAGCCAGTGTCCGGAGAGATCGGCAACGGCGCAGGAGACAGATCGGTAGCCGACGTCAACGCCCGCTGCGTAGGCGCGGTGGGCGTTGAGGGCGAACCGGCGCACGGGTCGCCCGGTCGTCGTCTCCGGACGGGAGGTGGCCGGCACGATGAGGCCGTCGTCGATCAGCTCATCACAGATCAGCAGGACGGTCGCCCGTGTGAGCCCTGTCGTCTCGACGAGATCGTTGGTGCTCAGGCCAATGCGTGGGTCACTTCGCCAGATCTGCTCGAGAACAAGTCGGGAGTTCAAGCCACGCACCGCCCGCTGTGACCGCACAGCGCCTCGGCGGGACGTCACGGACATTTCCGTCTTCATGTGAACTCCAACCTAACTCGGCCTTGACACAGTAGCGCACCCCCGACTTTACTATGACCTGTATATATACACTCCATATTAATCTGAGCAAAGGAGCTCTCATGCCAGGCGCCGTGCACTTGTCCCGACGTCAGTGCCTCGGCGCGTCGGCACTGCTGCTGTCTGGATTGCTTTTCTCGGGCTGCGCCGCCCCCAGCACTGCGGCCGAGCCAGTGACGATTCAGATGGTCATCAACAAGCTCGAGATCGTCGACTACATGAGGGATGTCATCGACAAGTTCGAGCGGAGTCATCCCGGGATCAAGGTCGATCTTGTTCTGGGTGAGGCGGGATTCGTGCCCTCGCTGGTGAGGGACTCGCCACCGGATGTGACGACCCGAGGTTGGGCAGAAGCGTCCGCAAGTCTGGCGCAACGGGGGGTGTTCTCTGATCTGTCCGGGCTGGATGCTGCGAAGGCGGTCGAGCCGAAGTACCAGAAGCTCGTTGATGAGTGGGGTTCCTACGACCCCAACGCGACCGTCGCCCTCCCTTTCTCGGTGACCGCGGCGGGCGTGATCTACAACAAGGACCTGTTCAAGAAGTACGGGGTCGCCGTCCCAACCACCTGGGATGAGTTCAGGGCGGCGTGCGAGAAGTTCCAGGAGAACGGCGTGACGCCGATCTACGGCACGTATCAGACGCCTTGGACGATCGGTCAGGGGATGCTCGACTACGCGGTGGGAGGAACGACTGATGTCGCCTCGTTCTTCGCGTCCTTGAACAAGGTTGGGTCGAAGTTCGCCCCGAACGGGAACGTGACATTCAGCCATGCTTTTACGAAGGCGCTGCCCGCGATGGAGTACCTGCGTACGGTGACTCAGCCAAATGCTTCGTCCCAGACGTATTCGAACGGGAACGCAGCCATGGCCAAAGGCAAAGCGGCGATGTATCTGCAGGGCCCGTGGGCGCTGTCGGCCATCCATTCCATCAATTCCGAGGTGAACCTTGGTTCCTTCCCGCTGCCGGTGACGAACGATCCTGCCGACACGAAGGTGCGGGTGAGCGTCGACATGGCGATCTCCATTCCGGAAGGTGCGCGGCATCCGGAGGAGGCTCGCCAGTTCGTGGAGTTCTTGTTTCAGCCGGACATCATCAACAAGTACAACCGTGACAATGCTGCGTACTCCACGCTTAAGAACGCACCTTCGCAGGCCGATCCTCGCATCGAGGGGCTCACCTCATATATCGAGTCCGGCAAGTTCTACCAGGGAACGCTGACGTACCTACCGGTGTCGGTGCCGGTGCGGGCCTACGTGCAGTCCTTTGCCCTTGGGGGCGACGGTAAGACGTTCCTTCGAGCCATCGACGAGCAGTGGGCCCGTGTGGCCGCACGTACAACTTTCCTCGGGGAGCAGTAACCATGACCACTGCCCAGACCCGCCTCTCGACTCCTCGCAAGCAGAGTGGGCGCCGGATCGACCGCGCCTATTTGTTCATGGCCATCCCCGCAGCTGCGCTGTTCACCGCGTTCATGGTCGTCCCTGCGGTTGTGGCGATGTTCTTCAGCTTCACCGACTACGCGGGTTACGGGTCCTGGAAGTTCGTTGGACTGCGGAACTACCTGGGGATCTTCGACGATCCCGCCGTGCTGCGCGGCTATCGGTTCACCTTTGGTTTCGCGATCGTGACCGTGCTCCTCGTTAACGTGATCGCTTTGGCCCTCGCCCTCGGTCTCAATGCGCGCATTCGATTCCGCACCCTGCTGCGCACAGTGTTCTTCGTCCCGCTCGTCCTCTCCGCGATCGTCATCGCGTACGTGTTCAACTTCCTGCTCTCGAAGACCGCGCCCGCGTTGTTCACCACCCTGGGATGGAACGTGACGACCAGCGTGCTTGCTGACCCCAACTGGGCGTGGCTGGCTGTCGTTGGCGTGACCGCATGGCAGACCATTCCCGGGGCGATGATCATCTACATCGCCGGGCTTCAAGCCGTGCCCGAGGACCTCTACGAGGCGGCGCGCCTGGACGGCGCGGGCCGCTGGCGGACCTTCCGGAGCGTCACGCTTCCCCTGATCTCCGGATATCTGCTGATCAATACCATCCTCGGGTTCAAGGGCTACCTCAGCTCATACGACATCATCGTCGCCCTGACCAATGGCGGCCCAGGAGAAGCGACCCAGTCCGTCGCCATGCGCATCTTCACCGGCATGAACGCCGGCGACTACGCCTACCAGATGTCCAACGCTGTGATCTTCTTCGTGATCACTGTCGTGATCTCCCTTCTTCAGCTACGGCTCCCTCGCAGAGGAATGAGCATCTGATGACCGCCACCAGCAGCACGCAGGCAATCATGTCCGTACCTCGACCGGGGTCCCAAAAACCGAGGTCGCGGCGCAAGGGCGGTTGGAGGCTCACCGCCCTGCTCGCGGTCCTCTCCCTCTCAGTCTTGATACCCCTCTACCTCACCATCGCAATGGCGCTTAAGACGCCGGAACAAGCAGCGACGGGAAGCGGCCTGGAATGGCCGGCTCCCATCCAGTGGGACAACTTCGCCGTCGCCTGGAAGACAGTCAACTTCGGCCAGGCGATGATCTCCACCGCTGTCATCACCGCCATCGCCGTGGCAGGCGGTATCGTCGCCAGTGCCCTGCTGGCCTACGCAGTGGTGCGTAACTGGGACCGCCTGCTGTTCAAGACCCTTTACGTCTACATCCTTGCCGGCCTGTTCATCCCGATTCCCGTCGTGATCCTGCCGCTGGTGAAGCAGACAGCAATTCTCGGGCTGGATAACCCATTCGGAGTTGCACTGCTCTACATCGTCAGCGACCTGGCCTTCAACTCCCTCCTGTTCATCGCGTTCATCCGTTCCATCCCCCTCGAGCTAGAAGAGTCCGCACGAATCGACGGAGCATCCACCTGGCGAGTGTTCTGGAACATCGTCTTCCCACTTCTGGGCCCAATGATCGCAACAGTCGGGATCTTCACTTTCCTCGGTGCATGGAACGGATACCTCATCCCCCGGATGATCATCGCGGATCCCCACCTGCAGACGCTTCCCGTCGTGCAGTTCCTGTTCCAAGGGGAGTTCAACGTCAACTACAACCTGGCCTTCGCGTCGTATCTGATGGCCCTCGCTCCCACGCTGATCGCTTACGTCATCGCACAACGATGGGTGCTCTCCGGGGTCATGCGCGGCGCCATCAAGTAGGCAACTTGCGCCCACGAGGCAATCCATGAAAAGGAATACTCACCAGAAATGAACACCACAGTGCCCATTCAGCCCCTGTCAGGACCGGATCGCATCCAGAAGATGAACGACCCCGATTGGTGGAGGAACGCGGCGGTCTATCAGATCTACCCGCGCAGCTTCGCAGATGCCAACGGCGACGGCATCGGTGACCTCGCGGGTATCACCTCCCGGATCCCCTATCTGCGCGACCTCGGGATCGACGCAGTCTGGCTCAGTCCGTTTTACCCCTCCGCGCTGTCAGACGGCGGCTACGACGTCGATGAATATCGCGATGTCGACCCGCGGATCGGATCACTCGACGACTTTGACCTCATTGTCTCCGCTCTCCATGACGCGGGGCTGAAGATCATCGTGGATATCGTTCCCAACCACACCTCCGATCGTCACGCCTGGTTCCAGGAGGCACTGGCGGCCGGACCCGGTTCCCCGGCACGCGACCGTTACATCTTTCGTGGCGGAAAGGGAGAGCACGGGGAACTCCCTCCTGCGGACTGGCAATCGAAGTTCGGCGGTCCTGGATGGACACGCGTACCCGACGGGCAGTGGTACCTGCACACGTTCGCCAAGGAGCAGCCCGACCTGAACTGGGCCAACCGAGAAGTTCGCGATGATTTCCTGACGACGCTGGCATTCTGGGCGGACCGCGGCGTCGACGGCTTCCGGGTGGACGTCGCCCACTACCTCACGAAGGCGATCCCCGAGGTACTGCCCTCCTGGGAGGAGCTCCGCAGCCCTGGAGCCTACTCAGAAGGGTTCCATCCGCTCGTCGACCGCGACGAGGTACACGAGATCTACGCCGAGTGGCGCGCTTTGTTCAACAGCTACGCCCCTCCCCGTGCTGCCGTCGCGGAAGCATGGGTGCCCGCTCACCGCCGCGTCCGGTATGCGAGCCCGGAGTCGCTCGGGCAGGCATTCAACTTCGATCTGCTCAGCGCCGGCTGGGATGCTACGGAGTTCCGTCGCATCATCTCCGACAACCTAGACCTCGCCGCACGCTCCGGAGCCTCCAGCACCTGGGTCTTCTCCAGCCACGACAAGGTACGACACGCCACTCGCTTCGGGCTGGGAACCCGGACCAACGGAAAGGCATGGCTCCTCACCGGTGGCACCGACCCGGTGGAGGACCGCACGCTCGGTCTCGCCCGCGCCCGCGCCGCCACACTCCTCTCACTCGCTCTCCCAGGAAGCGCCTACCTGTACCAGGGCGAAGAGCTGGGGCTTCCGGAAGTCGCCGAGATTCCGGACGAATGCCGTCAGGATCCGGCCTTCTACCGCAACAAGGGCGTGGAAGTCGGCCGCGACGGATGCCGTGTCCCGCTGCCATGGACCCCGGACGGCTCCTCTTTCGGATTCGGCCCCGGCGGCGCGCATCTCCCCCAGCCCGCGTGGTTCGCCGGCTACGCCGTGACGATCCAAGACAACGACCCCGATTCCACGCTCAATCTGTACCGGCGAGCACTGGATCTCCGGAGCCGCCTGCGCACCCAGGAATCGCTGGAATGGCTGGACCTCGGACCCCACGTCGTCGCCTTCCGCCGACCGAACGGATGGACATCGATCACGAACTTCGGCGATGAGACGGTCGTGTTCGACGGCGGCGAGCAGCTGCTGTCCAGCTCCGCCACGTCCGAGGACGGCATCGTCGAGCCGAGCACCACGGCGTGGTTCGCCGCGTGAACACACGCGCGGTCACGCAACCTCCCACTTGAATCCTTGTCCACAAAGGACTTTTGGACCTCCGGTTTCCATTGAATTTGCGTCATCCGTGGTTCGGCGCCCCTCCTCCGGGGGTCAGCGGAGCAGGGTTTTGATGGTGCGGTTCAGGTCGCGGCCGGGTTCTGCGACCTTCTTGCTGCGGAAGTCGTCGACGACGACCTCGCCGCCGCGCAGGACCGTTCGGACGTCCCCGGCTTGGGCGGCGAAGAGCACGTGCGCCAGGACGTCTCCGGCCGCCGCACCGGCGGTGCGCGGAGTCGTCAGGTCCACCACGGTGAGGTCGGCCAGTTGACCCGCCTCGATCCGGCCTGCGTTCCAGCCCAGCGACGCCGCACCGCCCGCGGTCAGGGCGGTCGCGAGGTCGGGGACGCCGACGTGGCCGCGGGTGCCGGAGGTGACCCGGAGGTCGAGCTCGATGGCCCGGGCCTCCTCCAGCAGGTCGATCATCATGTGCGCGTCCGAGCCGACGCTGAGCCGCGCACCCGCTCCGTGCAGCAGACCGGCCGGGCCGACGCCGTCGCCCAGGTCGCGTTCGGTCGTGCTGCACATGCAGATCGTCGACCCGCTGGTGCCGTAGGCGGCGATGTCGGCCGCGGTCAGGTGGGTGGCGTGCACGGACGTCATGTCCGGTCCGAGCACACCCGCTTCGTCCAGCAGTGCGGTGGGTGTCAGGCCGAACCGGGCCAGGGCCGCCTCGTTCTCCGCCGGCTGCTCGGAAACGTGCGCGTGGATCGGCATTCCCCGGGAACGGGCGAACTCGGCGATCGGGGCGAACGCCTGGCGCGGGACCGCACGCACGCTGTGGATGGCCGCACCGGGGCGGGAGTTCGGTGTGGTGGGCAGCGCCGACACGCGTTCGGCCCAGGACTGCCAGGAACCGTCGGTGAAGCGGCGCTGCACGCCTTCGAGCTCCTGGCCGTCCACGCCGCCCTGGAGGTAGCAGGTGTCCAGCAGGGTGATCCGCAGGCCCGCGTCCACCGCCGCCTGGACCACCGCGTGCCCCATGGCGTTCGGGTCCGCGTAGGGGCGGCCGCGCGGATCGTGGTGCAGGTAGAAGAACTCGCCGACGCTGGTGATCCCGGCCAGGGTCATCTCCGCGTAGGTGGCCCGCGCGAGGTCGTACAGCGAATCCGGGTCCAGTGCCCCGGCGACCCGGTACATCAGGTCCCGCCAGGCCCAGAAGCTGCCCACGTCGCGCTGGCCCTGCCCGCGGATCACGCGGTGGAACACGTGCGAGTGGCCGTTGGCGAAGCCGGGGAGCGTCAGCCCGGCCAGCCAGGTGGAACCGTCCGATGTGGACACGTTCGGGGTCGCGCTGGTGATGCGCTCCCCCTCGACCTCGATGAGCACGTCCCGTTCCGGGGCGTCCCCGCCCAGCCACGCGTACTCCGCCAAGAAGCGCTTCATCTCGCACCCTCCGCTCCGACAACGGTTCCAGCTCGCACCACGGAGTCCACAGTGGATCCTGATAGCCGGTACGCCAGGTGTTCGTGGCTCGGGATGTCCAGGACCAGCACGTCCGCCTCCCTGCCCGCGGTCAGCGAACCGATCTGGTCTCCCAGCCCCAGAGCGCGCGCTCCGCCCAGGGTCGCCGCCCGGATCGCCGCCGCCACGCTCATCCCGCCGGTGCGGCAGGCCATCACGATCGCCGTCTGCATGCTGGTCGTCCAGCACCCCGGGCACACGTCGGTGGCCAGCGCGATCTCCATCCCCGCCCGTTGCAGGCGCGCGGGGTCCAACGGCTTCGGATGGGCGACGGCGTAGTCCAGGCAGGGCATGTACACGCCCACCGCACCGGCCTCGGCCAGCACTTCCAGCTCCGCGTCCGAAGTGTGGTTCAGGTGGTCCGCGCTGACGACGCCGAGCCGTGCGGCGACCTCGGCGAACCCGGTGCGGCTGTAGGCGTCCAGGTGGATCTTGGGCGCCAGGCCGTGCGCCAGCCCGGCCTCCAGGATCCGCTCGGCCTGCGCCGGGGTGAAGTACCCGTCGTCGCAGTACACGTCGTTGAACGCGGCCGAACCGGCGACCTCCGGCAGCTGCGCGATGATCTCCGCCGTCCACTCCTCGGGGTCGCGACCCGGCTCGATGGCGTGACCGCCCAGGTAGGTCGACACCAGCCGGGCATCCGCCGCCTCCGCCAGCAGCGCGTTGGCCACCAGCAACCGCTGTTCGGACTCCCGGCTGAGCCCGTACCCGGTCTTGGACTCGAACGTGGTCGTGCCCGATGCCACCATCTCCCGCACCCGCGGCAGGGCTTGCTGGACGAGCTCGGCCACCGACAGCGCCCGCGTGTCGGCCATCGTCCCGGTGATGCCCACCGTCGCGCCCGCGGGCGGGGATGTCCCGGCCGCCTTCGCCGCGTACTCCGCGGCCCGGTCCCCGCCGAAGACCACGTGGGTGTGGCTGTCGACGAAACCGGGCAGGACGACCTTGCCCGAGGCGTCGATCACCCGGCGCCCCCGGTAACCGGAGACGTCGCCGACGGCGACGATGCGCCCGCCGTCGGCCGCGAGCCCCCCGCCCCGGACGCGGCCGATGAGATCGGGCGCGTCCGGGGCGCAGGTGAGCAGCTCGGCAGCGTCGGTGATGACCAGGTCGACCACCTGGGTCTGCTCGGTCATGGCGCTCAGCCCTCGTCGTCCGGGCCGAAGGTCGCCTTCGGGGTCCACCACAGCGGGATCGACAGGCCCTCGCCGGGCCCGACGGTGGTGGCCACCTCGCGCGCCCGGTCGTAACCGGACTGGGCGTGGCGCACGACGCCGATGCCGGAGTCCACCGTCAGGGCGGCCTTCAACCGGAACGCGGCGATGTCGGTGCCATCGGCGATCATGGTGACGCCGGTGTGCACCGAATCGCCCATCGCGTAGTTGGCCTGGATGGCGATCAGGTCGCACATCGCCGAGGCGTTGAGCAGGCCGTTGAGGTAGGGCCAGTCGGAGATCACGTCCGAGCCGTCGGGCATGTTCTCGGTCTCGAAGGTCGGGTTGATGATCGAACCGCTGTCCAGGTTGTCCCGGGAGAACGCCACCGGCCCGGCGATCTCACCGGACTTGATCAGCTCGTTCACCGCGAGGCCGAACTTCTTGCGCTGCCCGAAACCGAGGTAGCAGACCCGGGCGGGCAGGGCCTCGATCGGCACGTGCCGGCGGGCGAGGCCGATCCAGCGGGTGACCAGCTCGTCGTCGGCGAACAGCTCCACCGCCAGGTCGTCGAGCCGGGCGAGGTCGGCGGGATCCCCCGAGGTGCAGGTCCAGCGGAACGGGCCTCGGCCCTCCAGGAACAGCGGCCGCAGGTAGGCCGCGACGAAACCGGGGATCTTCATGGCATCGGCGAAGCCGTGCTCCTCGCACTGGCGGCGGATCTGGTTGCCGTACTCGAACGTCGGCACGCCGAGGTCGTAGAACCGGTTCATCGCCTTGAGCTGCCGGACCATGGCGTCGCGCGAGAGCTCGAAGTAGGCGTCGCGGTCGCGCTTGCGGAACTCCTCGGCCTCCGCCACCGAACAACCGACCGGCACGTAGGCCACCGGGTCGTGGGCCGGGGTCATCTCGGTGACCACGTCGGGGCGGAAGTCGTGTTCCAGGGCGTACTCGAACAGCTCTGTCGCGTTGGCCACGACGGCGATGCCGAGCGGCTTTCCCTCGTCAGCGGCCTTGCGCGCCATCGCGAGCGCTTCCGGGATGGACTCGGCGAGGACGTCGCAGTAGCCGATCCGGATGCGGTTGTTGATGATGCGCTCGTCGACGTCCGCGCACACCGCCACACCACCGAGCATGGTCATGGCACGGGGCTGGTTGCCGCCCATGCCTCCCATGCCGGCGCACAGCAGGATCTTGCCCTCCCAGGACCCGTCCAGGTGGACGGCCGCGACGGACCGGAGCGTTTCGAAGGTGCCCTGGATGACCCCCTGCGTCCCGATGTACTCCCAGGGCGCGGCGGTGTACTGGGCGAAGATCGTGAGGTTCTGGTCCTCCAGCTGGTAGAAGCGCTGCCAGCTGGGGCGGACGAAGTTGGTGGTGGCCATGACCACGCGCGGCGCGAGCTCGTGCGTCTGGAACACGGCGACCGGCATGCCCGACTGCACGACCAGCGTCTCGTCGTTCTCGAGCTGCTTCAGCGCCTCGACGATGGCGTGGTAGGACTCCCAGTTCCGCGCGGCCTTGCCGATGCCGCCGTAGACGACGAGGCGTTCGGGATGCTCGGCGACCTCCATGTTGTTCTCGAGCATCCGCAGGATGGTCTCCTGCTTGGGCCCCTTGCAGCGCAGGACGTCCCCGCGCTGGGCCTTGATCCCGCGCAGGACTTCGGGCGCCTGCGCAGGCGGATCCGGGAAGGACGTGGCCATGTGCACGTACTTGTTCTCAGCTGCCCGCGTCATCGCGAACTCCCCTTCTCACCGGCCAGAAGAGCGGCACTGGATGGACGTCAGCGCGCGGGTCCCGGCGCTGACCGGACCACAGTCAAGCGCCGGGCGGAAAGCCCCAGCAACGCCCATTCCCACAGCACGAGAACAGTCGCTCCGGGTCGTGATCAGGTGGGAGGCGGCGGAACGGTGCAGGAGTAGGACGCCTCCTCGACGCGCTCCTTGATCCGCCAGGTCCCGTCGACCCGGACGAACGCGTCGACGTACCAGAACCCGCATATCAGCACCCCGCCGTCCGGCAGCACCAACGGGTTGTGGCACATCGTGCGCCCGGTCGCCGCGTCGCCGTCGACGCTGATCGCCGGGTTGGCGATCAGGTGCTGGAAGGCCGGGAAGGCGGGGAGGACTTCGGCCAGGAACTCCTTGATCTCGGCCAGGTTCCCGCGCGCTCCGCCCGTGGCGGTGTAGTCGATCAGCGCGTCCTCGGTGAACACCTCGTCGAGGAGGTCCCACTGCCGCGTGTCGACGGCGTGGCAGTAGCGGACCATGAGGTCCTGGATCTCCAACCGGTCCGAGATCTCCTGCAGGGACAGCATCATTCCCCGATCTGTGGCCGAAGTGGACGGTGCTGCGCAGTCCTGGGCATCGGACGTGCAACCGGCTCGCAGCCACCATGGACCACCGCGCCGTTCGAAGGCAAGCGCGGATCCCGTTGCGCAGCAAGGGCTCCGCGCACTGGCCCGAACAGAGCACCAAGCAAACGATAGGTTTGCTTTCCGGCGGACCTCTCCTACCATGTGACCATGGGAATGAAGTACGCAGTGATCGCTCCCGTGTCGGCAGGCGTCACCGCGCGCCCCGAATGGATCGGCGGCTACGCGGAGCACCTCGAGGCCTGCGGCTTCGAATCCCTCGTCGCGGTCGAGCACGCGGTGGTGGTCAGCAGGTACTCCAGCACGTACCCGTACGCCTCCTCCGGGAAGATGGAGCTGGCCGATGACCTGGACATCCCGGATCCGCTGGAACTGCTGTGCTTCCTCGCTGCGCGCACCACGCGGCTGAAGCTCGCCACCGGGGTGCTCGTCCTGCCCAACCACCACCCCGTGGTGCTGGCGAAGCGGTTGGCGACCATCGACGCCCTCTCCGGTGGGCGGCTCCGGCTCTGCGTCGGCATGGGCTGGATGAAGGAGGAGATCGAGGCGTGCGGCGCCGACTTCGCCACCCGCGGACGCCGGGCCGACGAGCAGATCGACGTGCTGCGCGCGCTGTGGGCCGACTCCTCCCCCGACGGTGTGGACCACCACGGCGAGTTCTTCGACTTCGACGGCGCGATGAGCTATCCCAAGCCGGTCGGCGGGAACATCGAGATCCACATCGGCGGGCACAGCGCCGCCGCCGCACGCCGAGCCGGCCGTCGCGGCGACGGCCTCCAACCGCTGGGCGTGGCAGGCGAGGAGCTGGCGAAGCTGGTGGACGTGATGCGCAGCGAGGCGGAGGCCGCCGGCCGGGACCCCGACGCGCTGGAACTCAGCCTCGGCCACGCGGTTTCGCGCATCACCCCCGAGAAGGCCGAGTCCCTCGCGGAACGCGGAGCCCACCGGATCGTCCTGCAACCGACACCGACCGCAGACCTGGAGGAGGCCAAGGACGAGCTCTCCGCCTGCGCCGAACGACTCGGTCTCGACAGACGATGAGCCTCACCACCGCGGACCGGCAGGCCCTGGCCGACCTCGTCGCCCGCTACGCCGCCAACGTCGACCAGCGGTCGGCCGGATCAGCGCTCGCGCTGTTCACCGACGACGCGGTGCTGGGCGTTCCCGCACCACCGGACGAGCTCGGCCCGACCTCGTTCCTCGAGGGACCGGACATCGCCGTCGCGATGCAGGTGGTCGAGAGATATCCGATGACCAAGCACGAGATCGTCGGCCAGCTGTTCGACGAGACCGAGGACCCGCACACCGCGACCGGCCGGATCTCGTGCATCGCCCACCACTTGCGCCGGAACTCGGCGGGCGAGTTGGAAGACCTGATCTGGCACCTCACCTACGCCGACACCTACCGCGAGAGCGGCGGAACGTGGCGCTACGCGAGGCGCGAGATCACCATCGACTGGATCGAACGCCGAACACCCCGCCGCTGGCGCATCGCGGAGGCGTGACCCGGCATCATCGAGTGCGGCGCGAGGCGAGGTCGTGGCGTTCGATCACGTTCTCCACGATGTGCTCGGCGATGGCCAGCGACGACGTCGCACCGGGCGACGGAGCGTTGCGCAAGTGCGTGACCGGACCGACGTGCTGGATCACGAAGTCGTCGACGAGCTTGCCGTCGCCGGCGAGGGCCTGCGCGCGAATACCGCGCGGCATCCGCGCGAACCGGGCACCTTCGATGGCGGGGACGTAGCGCGCCGCGTCCTTGATGAACTTCTTGGCCGAGAGAACTCCGAGGATCTCCCGCCGGGCCCCGGCCAGGTTCTCGGACGCGAATCGCCAGAACCCGGGATCCGCGGCGATCGCGAGGGAATCGCGCACGTTGATGCCCAGCCCCCGGTAGATCTCCCGCGAGAAGGACAGGAAGGCGTTCGGCCCGACCGTCATCGCACCGTCGACCCGCTTCGTGAGGTGCACGCCCAGGAACGGGTACTTCGGGTCGGGCACGGGGTAGACGAGTCCGCGCGTGATGTCCCGGAAGCGGGGTTCGAGGACCAGGTACTGCCCGAAGAAGGGCACGATGGAGGGGGATTTGGCAGCCCCGGAACGCTGCGCCAGCCGGTCGGACTGCAATCCCGCGCACGCGATCACGTTGTCGAACCGCTCGTCTCCCCGACTGGTGCGAACGCGCACGCCGCCGCCGGATGGTTCATCGACACCGAGGACCTCGACGCCCAAGCGCACGTCCACCCCAGCGCTCCTGGCGTCCTCGACGAGTGAGCGCGTGACCGCCGCGTAGTCGATGATCGCGGTGTCCGGCGAATGGATCGCGGCGATACCGCGCGCTTCCGGCTCGATCTCCCGCAGTTCGGCGCCGCTGATGAGGCGAACGCCGGGAACGCCGTTCTTCGTCGCCCGGTCGTAGATCGCGTCGAGGCGCCCGCGCTCCACCTCGTCGAGCGCGACGACCACTTTCCCGCAGCGCTCGTAGGGGATGTCGTGCTCGGCCACGTAGTCCTGCAGCAACTGCACACCGCGACGGCAGAGCCGCGCTTTCAACCCGCCGGGCTCGTAGTAGAGCCCCGCGTGCACGACGCCCGAGTTGTGCCCGGTCTGGTGGGCCGCGAGCTCGCGTTCCTTCTCGAAGAGCACGACCTGCGCACCGGGGAGTTGCCGGTTCAACTCGCGGACGACCGCGGCACCGATGATGCCGCCGCCGACGACCGCGACACGGCGCGTCTCAACCATTCGTTCCCTCTCGTCGTCCGGGGCGCGTCACCGTGCTGCGCCGACGCATCCGGCAGAATCGGCAGTGTGGAAGCTCTCGACGTCAGCAGCGTGACCGGCCGCGTCCTCGACCAGCTCCGGGCGGCGATCATGAGCGGCGAGCTCGAGCCCGGCCGGCTCTACAGCGCCGCGGCCCTGGGCGAGCAGCTCGGCGTGTCGAGAACCCCGATCCGCGAAGCATCGCACGAACTGGCCCGCCTCGGACTCGTCGAGATCGAGCGCAATCGCGGCATCCGCATCGTCGCGACGTCGGTCGAAACCCTCCTCCAGGGGTTCGAGGTCCGCCTCATGCTCGAGGTCCCCCTGGCCCGCCGCGCCACCCGGCACGCCCGGGACGAGCCCGGCGTCCGCCGCCGCCTCACCGAGGTGCACGAGCGCTTCCGCGATGTGGCGGCAGAGGGCGACGCCGAGCTCACGCTGCGAACCGACCGCGACTTCCACACGGTCCTGCTCGAGCTGAGCGGCAACGACCGGGCCACCAGCGTCCTGCGCGAACAGCGCGACATGGTCCTGGAGAGCGGCGTCGGAACCGTCCCGACGTCCCGCACGCCCGTCGAGTGCTTCGAGGACCACGCCGACATCTACGAAGCCTTCATGGCCGGGGACGAAGCGGCGATCGGCGAGGCCATGAGCCGCCACATCGTCAACACGGCCACCCTCCTCATCGCCCAGGAGTCCCGCCGGCGCTCGGAGTTCCACGACCACGGCGTGGCCGACCGCCTCCGCGGCCTCCTCACCTGATCCACCCCGAACAGGACGCCCGAGGTCGAGGTACTCCGTGTGCACCTGAACACCGTAGGCCGAGTAGCATGCAACATGCAACGATGGGCGGACTCGACCTGCCCGAGAGCGCCTGCCGGGTTACTCCGGCACCTCGGGGCCGGGGGCGACGTCGGCGCCTTCCGGGATCGGGAAGGTCACGCCGGTCAGCGGGATGACCTGCGAGCGCTGGATCTTCCACTCGCCGTCCTCGACCACGTACCGGTCCCGGTACTCCAGCGAGTTCTGCTCGATGACGCCGTCGACGAGGTTGACCCGCATGAACCAGAACGTCCAGCTGCCGACCGCGGTGCCGGCGTCGACCAGCTCGATGTCCGGGTGGACTCCCTGGTGGATGTCGTTGTAGAGCCAGCGGTCGCCATCCCGGCGCAGGGCCAGGTGGCTGTAGAGCTCGACGAGCTTCTCGCGGCCCTCGAAGCCGCCGAGCGGCCCGTAGTCGATCTCGGCGCCCTCGCGCACGAAGCACTCCCGGAAGGCATCGGGATCCTTGCTGTCGCAGGCGCGCCAGTACCGGTACTTCAGGCGTTCGATCTGCTGGATCGCTTCCAGGCGCGCCACCCTGCGAGCGAGGTCGCGCACGTCCACCTCGTCGGACATCTCTCCCACCTCACTCCACCACGGCTTCGCTGAACTCCACCGGAGAACCGAGGAACTGCCGGTGCGACGCCGGTGCCTTGCCGTCCACGTCGACCACCCCGAGTTCCGCACCGAGCTCAGCGCCGACCAGCACCTTCCCCGAGTACCGCATCCGATCCGGGTGCGCGGCGAGGGCGGCGATGACCCGCCCGGTGAACTCCGGCGATTCGGCCATCGCGGTCAGTTCGCCGTAGCGCTCGGGATCGGCGTTCAACGCAGCCTCGGTGCGCTCAGTGCGCAGCAGCCCCATCCAGATCGACACCGCGGCCACGTCGAACGGTTCGAGGTCCACGGCCATGTCGTGCGCCATCTTGTCCGCACCCGCCTTCACCGACCCGTAGGCCGGGCCGTGCATGTAGCAGGTGCCACCGAAGGACGAGGTGTTGACCAGCAGACCACCACCGGTGCCGGCGAGCAGCGGTGCGCCGAAGTAGCCGGACACGTAGCTGGATCGCAGCCCGACGTCGAACATCTCCTGCAGCGCAAGCGGTTTGGACCAGAACGGTCCCGGGTTCGCCAGCTGGTCCGGGACGACGAACGCGTTGTTGACCAGCACGTCCAGCCTGCCGCGCTCGGCGCGCACCCGCCCGAACAGCGCCTCGACCTGCGCGTCGTCGCGGTGGTCGCAGACCACCGGGATTCCGGTACCGCCCCTGCGGTCGATCTCGTCGGCGGTGGCGAACACCGTGCCCGGAAGCGCCGCATCGCCTTCTTGCGCGGTCCGACCCGTGACGTAGACCGTCGCTCCGGTTTCGCCCAGGGCCAGGGCGATCCCCTTGCCCGCGCCCCGGCTCGCGCCGGTGACCACCGCGACCCGGCCGCCTGCCTGCTCGTTGGTCATGCAACCGCTCCCAGTCCCGGCCCGCCGGCCGACCGCGCGAGTGAAAAACCAAACGCTTGCTTGAGCGACCGAGCCTATCCGAGGAGGTCGACGAGTCAAGCCCGCGATCGCGGGCCCCGCACGCCGGAGCCGCCTGCAGCACCGGGCCGGTGCGGCAGGCGGCTCCGGGGACTGCGGTTATGCGTCGACGCGCTGCTCCGGGTTCTTCCGCGGCGCGTGGAGGCTGCGGCGGAAGGTTTCCGGGGCCGCGAACATCGAGGCCGCTGCGATGAGGGCTCCTGCGGCGACCAGCGCCGCCACGCTCCACGACGCCCCGCCGGACCACATGATCAGCGACGTCGCCAGCAGCGGGGTGAAGCCGCCCAGCAGGACGCTGCCGATCTGGTAGCCGATGGACACCCCGCTGTAGCGCAGGCGCGGCTCGAACAGCTCGGTGTAGAACGCCGCGATGGGCGCGAACACCGCACCGTGCGGGACCGCGAGCGCGATGGCCAGGGCCAGCGCGATGAGCATCGGGGACCGGGTGTCGACCAGCCAGAAGAACGGCCAGGCGTAGGCGGCCATGAACACCGCACCGCCGATGAACACCGGCCGCCGCCCGACGCGGTCCGACAGCGCACCCCACAGCGGCAGCACGACGATGTTCAGCGCCGCCGCCAGCATCACCCCGGTCAGCCCGGCCTGACGCGGCAGGTCGAGTTCTTGGGTGATGTAGGTGAGGATGAAGACGGTGAACACGTAGTAGTTCCCGCCCTCCGCGAAGCGGACCCCGATCGCGATCAGGATCTGCTTCGGGTGGGTGCGCAGCACCTCGATCAGCGGACGGCGCGACGGCCCGCCGGATTCCACCGCCTCCGCGAAGGACGCGGACTCGGTGATGCGGAACCGGATGTAGAGCCCGACCAGCGCCAGCACGATGCTCAGCAGGAACGGGATCCGCCAGCCCCAGCTGATCAGCTGGGGTTCCGGCAGCAGCGAGACGATGCTGAACACCCCGGTGCCCAGCAGGAGTCCCGCCGACACACCGGTTTGCGGCCACGCGCCGTACCGGCCGCGCTTGCCGTCGGGCGCGTGCTCGACGGCCATCAGCACCGCGCCGCCCCACTCGCCGCCGACCGCGAAGCCCTGGACCAGCCGCAGCAGCACCAGGAGCGCCGGTGAGGCGATGCCGATCTGCTGGTAGGTGGGCAGCAGACCGATCAGCGTCGTCGCCCCGCCCATCAGCGTCAGGGTCATCACGAGGGTGGCCTTGCGGCCGAGCCGGTCACCGTAGTGACCGGCCACGAAACCGCCGAGCGGACGGGCGATGAACCCGGCCGCGAAGGTCCCGAACGCGGCCAGCGTGCCCGCTGCCGGGCTGATGTTGCTGAAGAACAGCTGGTTGAAGATCAGCGCCGCAGCCGTGCCGTAGATGGTGAAGTCGTACCACTCGATGACGCTGCCGATGGTGCTGGACGTCAAGGTTCTCGACGCCGACGAGACCCCGGCACGCGTCGTTGCGTTGGAGGACATGCGCGGTGCGCCTTTCGGTGTGGCTGGTCAGGACCGGGCGAAAGCGTTGGGCGCCCAGGGCAATTCGGCGCCGCCGAACTTCGCGGCCCGGACGTCGCCGGAGCGGGCGTGGCCCTCGAACAGCTCGACGCGGGCCGCGCGGCCGCACACCTCGCCGAGCTGCGCGCTGGAGGCCGGGTCGGTGACTTCCTGGTAGGTCACGGTCTTGAGGTACTTGCCGACCCAGAGCCCACCGGTGTAGCGGGCCGCACCGCGGGTGGGCAGCACGTGGTTGGTGCCGATGACCTTGTCGCCGTAGGACACGCAGGTGCCCTCGCCCAGGAACAGCGCGCCGTAGTTGCGCATCTTCTCCAGCGCCTCGCGCGGCTGCGCGGTGAGGATCTGGACGTGCTCGCTGGCGTAGGTGTCGGCCAATTCGTATGCGGCGCCGAGGTTTTCGACGACGTGCACCTCGCCGTGGTCGCGCCAGGCCGCTTCGGCGTTGTCGCGGGTGGGCATCTCCGGCAGCAGCTCGTCGACGTGCTGGAGGACCGAGCGTCCGAGCTCTTCCGAGGTGGTGATCAGCACCGCCGGCGAGTCCGGGCCGTGCTCGGCCTGGCTGAGCAGGTCCACCGCCACCACGAACGGGTCGGCGGTCTCGTCCGCCACGATCAGGACCTCGGTGGGGCCGGCGAACAGGTCGATGCCGATCTCGCCGAACAGCTGCCGCTTGGCCTCCGCGACGAAGGCGTTGCCGGGCCCGGCCAGCATGTCCACCGGCGCGATGGTCTCGGTGCCCAGCGCCATGCTCACCACCGCCTGCACACCGCCGAGCAGGTAGATCTCGTCGGCACCGGCCAGGTGCATGGCGGCCACGGTGGCGTCCGGGACCTCGCCGCGGATCGGCGGCGTGCAGGCCACCACCCGCGGGACCCCGGCGGTCTTGGCGGTCAGGATCGTCATGTGCGCCGACGCCAGCAGCGGGTACCGCCCGCCCGGCACGTACGCCCCGGCCGCGGAGACCGGGATGTGCTTCTGCCCCAGGTGGACGCCGGGCAGGGTCTCCACCTCGAACTCCTGCATCGACGCGAGCTGCCGCTCGGCGAAGTTGCGCACCTGCTGCTGGACGAACTCGATGTCGTCGATGACCTGCTGCGGAACGCGCGCGATGATCTCGTCGATCTGCTCGGCCGACAGCCGGAACGACTCGGGCTGCCAGTTGTCGAACTTCTCCGAGTACTCGCGAACCGCCTGGTCACCGCGGGTGCGAATGTCGGAGACGATCGCCGCGACCTTCTCCTGCACGTCGGGCGAGGAGGTCGTGGTCCCCGCCGAGGTGGTGGCCGGGGCTTTGAGCGAGACAACCATGGGTTCCGTGATCCCTTCCGATGTTTACGTACACATCGCACCATAGGCCGATACCATGTTTACGTAAACCAGCAGGGCCAACTCCCTCGATACAGACCTCGGAGGTGCTCGGTGGTCACCAGCCGCGACGTAGCGCAGCTGGCCGGCGTTTCGCAGATGACGGTGTCCCGCGTCCTGCAGGGCAGCGACAAGGTCGCCGCCGCGACCCGGGAACGCGTCCTGGCCGCGATGCAGGAGGCCGGCTACCGCCCCCACGCCGCAGCGCGCACCATGCGGACCCGGCGCACCTCGACCGTCGGCGTCGTGGTCGCCGACATCACCAACCCCTTCTACCCGCAGCTGCTGGAAGCGGTCGGCCAGGCGCTGGAGGCGGCCGGTCAGCGCATGGTGCTCTGGAACGCACCCGATCCCGGCGGATCGAGCGCCCTGCAAGCGCTGGACGAGGGCACGGTCGACGGGCTGATCTTCACCACCATCACCGAGGGGTCGGACCAGCTCTCCGACGCGCTCCACCGGGGCGAGCCGATCGTGCTGCTGCACCGCGGACTGGACTCGCTGGACTGCGACCAGGTCACCACCGACAACCTCACCGGCGGCCGGGCGGTGGCCGACTACCTGGTCGCCACCGGGCACACCCGGATCGGCTTCCTGCAGGGCCCCGAGCTGACCAGCACCGCCCGGCACCGCGAACGCGGATTCCGCGACCGCCTGGCCGAACTCGGCCACCCGCTGGCCGCGGAGCTCACCGGCCAGGGCGGGTTCGCCCACGACCTCGCCCGCTCGGCGATGCGCGAGCTCCTCGCGCAGGACGACCCGCCCACGGCGGTCTTCTGCGCCAACGACCTGACCGCGCTCGGCGCGGTCGACGGCGCGGTGTCGATGGGCCGGCGCGTCCCCGAGGACGTGTGGGTGATCGGCTACGACGACATCGCGATGGCGTCGTGGGATTCCTACGACATCACCACGGTCCGCCAGCCCATCGCGGAGATGGCCCGCGCCGCCGTGCACCTCCTGCTGGAACGCGTCGACGACCGCTCGCTGCCGCCCCGGAAGGAGCAGTTCCCCAGCGAACTCGTGGTCCGCAGCTCCACGGCGCGCACCGAGGTCCGCTGAACGTCAGTCGTTCAGCGCGACCAGTTCCGGTGCTGCGCGGCCGGTTTCGCGAAGGTGGCGGTGGAATTCCGCCAGCGCCGTGGTGACGTGCGCGTCGCGGCGGCGCACGAACACGGTCGCGGATCTCGCGTCGACGGGCGCCGGTCGGTGCATGCGGAGCCGGGGGCGCAGTTCGGAGCGTTCGACCACCTCGCGGGGCATCATCGTGATCCCGAGTCCGGCGGCGACGCAGCCGAGGATCCCTTCGACGGTGCCGGAGTCGAGGACCTTCGGTTCCACCCCGCGCGACCTGGCAACGGCTTCGAGACCGCGCCGGTAGGCGCACCCCGCGCGGAAGACGAGCAGCCGGGCGCCGTTGGGGCTGCGCAGGGCGTCGTCGAGGTCGCGGTGGCGCACTGCGGTGACGACCGCCATCTCCTCGGTGAAGACCTCGTCCTCGTGCAGGTCTGCGTCGTTCACCGGTCCCGCGACGAGAGCTCCGTCCAGTGCGTGCTCCTTGACCATGACCACCAGCGAATCGGTGGGGCCGGTGAGCACGGACAGGTCGACGTCCGGCCAGGCCGCGGTGTAGGACTCGAGGACGGGCGGGAGCCGGAAACCGGCCGTGGAATCCATCGCTCCGATCCGCAGCGGGCCGCTGGGCGTCTCGTCCCGGACGACGCGGGCGGCCTCGTCCGCGAGCGAGGTGATCCGCCGGGCGTAGTCGAGCAGCTGCTCCCCCGCCGAGGTCAGGGCGACGCCCCGGGCGTGCCGCCGGAGGAGGGTCGCCCCGAGCTCTCGTTCCAGCCCCGCGATGCGGGCGCTGATGCTGGACTGCACGGTGTGCAGTTCCGCGGCCGCGCGCGTGATGCCGCCGGTGCGCGCCACCGCGACGAAGATCCGCAGGTCGGACAGCTCCACGCGTTCTCCCGAGATCGAGTGTTCGCCTGTGGCGATGGCAGCGTTCGCCACTCATCGTTGGACACGATGGCAGGTGCAGCCTAGCGTCCTCCGTGCACCTCGGACTTCGGATCGACAGCTGGGAGAGCAGTGGTGGCGGGACAGCAAGTGCAGCAACGGGTTCAGGACTTCTGCGCGCGCTTCGGCCTGCGGGTGCCGATCCTGGAAGCACCGATGGCCGGCGCCTGCCCGCCCGCGCTGGCGATCGCGGTGGCCGAAGCCGGTGGGCTCGGCGCGAACGGCGTGGTGCTCGACCAGCCGGAACGCATCGCCGACTGGATGGCGGAGTTCCGCGCCGGGACGAACGGCCCGTGCCAGCTCAACACCTGGATCCCGGACGAGCCGGTGGACGCGCCGGACCGGGTGCGGGCGGCCGAGCAGTTCCTGAACCGGTTCGGCGAAGCGGGCGAGCCCGCGGGGCCCGGGCCGGTCTTCGCCGAGCAGTGCGAGGCGATGCTGGCCGCCCGGCCTGCGGTCATCTCGTCGATCATGGGCCTGTTCGAGCCCGACTACGTCGAGCGGCTGCACCGCGAGGGCATCGCTTGGTTCGCCTGCGCGACCAACATCGCCGATGCGATGGCCGCCCAGGAAGCCGGTGCGGATGCCGTCGTCGCCCAGGGCATGGAAGCCGGCGGGCACCGGGGCAGCTTCGACCCGCAGACCGCCGAGCAGATCGACGTCGGCCTGTTCTCCCTGCTCCCCTACCTGGCCGACCGGCTGCGGGTTCCCATCATCGCCGCTGGTGGCATCACCGATGGCCGCGGCGTGGCGGCCGCGCTGGCCCTCGGCGCGAGCGCGGTCCAGGTGGGAACCGCGCTGCTGCGCTCCCCCGAGGCCGGCATCGACCCGGCCTGGTCCGCCGCCATGGAGGGGCTGTCCCCGGAGCAGACGATCCCCACCCGCGCCTACTCCGGCCGCCTCGGACGCGCGGTGCCGACGCAGTTCGTGGAGGCGTGGACCGGCGACGGAGCTCCCCTGCCCGCCCCCTACCCCGACCAGCGACGACTGGTGGGCCAGTGGCGCCGGGGCGGTGCCCGGGTCGACCGCGCCAACAACTGGGCCGGTCAGAGCGCGGCCCTCGCCACCACGGCACCCGCGGGGGAGATCATCGAGCGCATGTGGGCGGACGCCCGCGAGCTGCTCGCCTGAACCGCGGTCAGCAGATGACGAAGCCCCGCACCTGAGGCGCGGGGCTTCGTCGTCCGGTTCCTCGCTCAGGCGCCGGAATCGAAGGCGAACACAGCACCGCCCCCGGAAGCGACGACCGCGTCACCGGTGAACGCGAAGAAGGTGTTGGCAGCACCGGGAGCGACGATGAAGGTGGGGGATTCGGCAGCCGAAGCGACCCCGGTGCCCACGAGGGCGAGTCCGGCGGTGAGGATCGCGACAGCAGCTGCACGCAAGCGCATTGTGAAACTCCTTGACGTTTCGGGACAAAGCGCCTCGATCTTGCTGTCCGCCCCGGCCCCTCGCCCGCCGCACCACCAAGTCGATCGACGCCCAGGAGGGTGAGCCGGAGCAGCAGGCCCTCACGCATCCTGCACTGGGAAGACCTGCGGTTCGTGGCCCTTGTAGGCGGTGAGCACCTCGCGCACCGAACCGCGCATCCGGATCCTCCCCTCGTCCATCCAGATCGCCGTCGTGCACAGCTCCAGCAGCAGTTCGTCGACGTGCGATGCGAACACCAGCAGCCCTGATCGAGCGACCAGGTCCACCATGCGCTGCCGCGCTTTGGCGATGAAGGCGGCGTCGACCGCACCCAGGCCTTCGTCGAGGATCAGGATCTCCGGGTCGATCGTGGTGACCACGCCGAGCGCCAGCCGAACCCGCATGCCCGCCGAGTAGGTCCGCAGCGGCATGTGCAGGTAGTCGCCGAGTTCGGTGAACTCCGCGATGTCCTCGGCCCGCTCCCGCATCTGCCGTCGGGTCATCCCGAGGAACAGGCCGCGGACGATGATGTTCTCGTACCCGGAGACCTCCGGATCCATCCCGACGCCCAGGTCGAAGACCGGCGCGACGCTCCCCTCGATCCGGGCGGTCCCGCGCGTGGGCTCGTAGATGCCCGACAGCAGGCGCAACAAGGTCGACTTCCCCGCCCCGTTGTGCCCGACCAGGGCGACCCGGTCGCCGTCGGTCAGCGACAGCGTGATGTCGTGCAGCGCCTCGATGACCGGCACCTTCGCCCCGGTGCCGATCCGGCCGCCGACCTTGCCGAAGACCTTCTTCTTCAGCGATCGCGTCTTGGCGTCGAAGATCGGGAAGTCGACGCAAGCGCCGCGCACCTCGATGTTGACCATGCTCTGGACCCGCTCCCGCCGCAGTGCCGGACTGAATGCGAACGGAAATTACCATTCGCATCTGACCGGTGGTCCGCACCCCTCGCGGCGAGCGGTAACGTCCGGGGAGTGAGCGCCCAGCACGCCGAGCCCGGCTTCCGACCCCCGCAGCAGGCCCGCAGCCGGGAATCCCTGCAGAAGGTGCTGACCTCCGCTGAGCACGTCCTGAGCACCGGCGGCATCGACGAGTTCACCGTCGCAGCGGTCGCCGAGCACGCGGGCGTGTCGGTCGGCGCGATCTACCGCCGCTTCACCGGCAAGGAGCAACTCCTGAAAGCGGTGAAGGACGACCTGCTCGAACAGCTGGAAACCGGTGTCGCCGAAGCACTTCGCGCGGCCTCCCCCGGCCTGCGCGGTGCCATCGACGCCTTCACCGATGCGATGGCGCGCACCTTCTCCGGTCGCACCCGGGCCTTCCCGGAGCTGCTCGGCGGGCAGCCTGCGGAAGGCGTCGAACGCGGTCTTCAAGCGCTCGAGACGATCCAGCGGGCGCTCGTCGAATCCGCTGAGCCCTACCTGGACGACGTGGCACAGCGCGATCCGCGGAACGCCGTGCGGTTCGCCGCGCGCAGCATCATCGGCTCCTGCGTGCACCGGGCCGCCACCTGCCAGTCGTGGCCGGACGGCCTGTCCTGGCAGGCGTGGGCGGACGCGACGACCGAGATGGCCATGACATACCTGGCCTCCCGCCCGCAGGAACCGTCCGAGGTCGAGTAGCGGTTCGGTCACACCGCTTTGACCGGGACTCCTTCGGCGGTAAAGCGGTCGACGAGTTCGCCGGGGGCTGTGGAGTCGGTCAGGAGCATGTCGATCGAGGCCGTCGGGCAGATGTGGGCGAAGGCCGTCCGGCCGAGCTTGGAGCTGTCCGCGACCACGACCACCTGGTCGGCTCGTTCGGTCATGAGGCGGTTGATGTTCGCCTCGCCCTCGTTGTGCGCGAACGCGCCGCGGGTCGGGTCGACCGCGTCGACGCCGAGGAACACGATGTCGAGGGTGATCTCCTGGAGCAGGTGGATGCCGAGCGGGCCGGTGAGCTCGAAGGACTGCGGTCGCGCCACGCCTCCGGTGACCACGGTCTTCACCTGGGGCCGCACGACGAGCTCGTTGGCGATGTTCAGGGCGTTGGTGACGATGGTCAGCGAGGTGCCGCTGTCACCGAGGTCCGCGCGGGCCACCAGGCTGCGTGCGATCTCGGTCGTCGTCGTGCCGCCGTTGACCCCGACCACCGCACCGGGGGCGACCATCGCCGCCGCTGCCCGGGCGATGCGTTCCTTCTCGCGGGCGTTCCGGGCGGCCTTGTAGCGCAGCGGCAGGTCGTAGGCGATGTTCTGCGCAACGGCCCCACCTCGGGTTCGGGTCAGCAGCTGCTGCTCCGCGAGGTGGTCGAGGTCGCGGCGGACCGTGGCCGCGGAGGCCTCGAGCTCGGTGGCGATCTCCTCCACGGAGACCTTGCCGCGTTCCCCGAGCAGGTCGAGCAACGCGGACAGCCGCGCGTGCCGGTCCATCGGTATCCCTCATTCCTCGGCCGTACGCAGGATCGATCAGCCAGTATCGCGCACGACCGATCACCTGATCACAGGTGCTCGACCTCGATGCGGTCGGCGATGTCGCGGAACACCCGGTGGTCGAGCTCGCCCGCGACAGGTGCCGCTGCTGCAGCCGCAGACCAGGCCACGGCACGGCGCAGGCGATCGGGCCAGGGCTCCTGACGCTCGATGCCGGCGGCCAACGCCGCTACCGCCGCGTCACCTGCGCCCGTCGGGTTTCCGCTCACTGCGAAGGGAGGCGCTGCGCGCCAGACGCCTTCACCGGTGACCGTCAGCATCCCGTCCGGGCCGAGGGAGACGACCACAGCCGCCGCGCCGCGCTCGCGCAGCTGCTGAGCTCCCGCCAGCGGGTCGTCGTGTCCCGTGGTTTCGCGGAGTTCAGCGGCATTGGGCTTGACGACGTCGGCTCCCGCTTCTGCCGCGGCGAGCAGTGCGGGACCGGCGGTGTCGACCACCGCTAGTACCGCACGGGCATGGGCGTCCCGGACCAGTTCGGCGTAGCTGTCCACAGTGCACCCGGGCGGCAGGCTCCCCGAGCACACGAGAGCCGACGCGCCGTCCAACCGCGCAGCGACGAGTTCCCGGAACCGCCGCCAGTGCGCTTCTCCCAGGTGGCTGCCGGGTTCGTTGAACAGGGTCGCTTCTCCCGGAGTGCCCTCGTCGGCGACCACCGCGATGGTCCGGCGGGTGGGCCCGGACACCGGCAGCAAGGAGTGCTCGATGCCCGCCGCGGTGAGGTCATCGCGAACCGCGTCGCCTAGTGCGCCTCCGACGGGAGCGGTGGCGAGCGTGGCGATGCCCTGGTCGTGCAGCACCCTGCTGACGTTGAGCCCCTTACCGCCGGCGCGTTCGTGGACGCTGCGGACGCGGTGGGAGGCACCGATGCCGACGTGCTCCACTCGGTAGCTGATGTCCAGCGCCGGGTTCGGGGTGACGGTGACGATCATCCGCGCTCCGAGCCGGTTTCGAAGCGCAGGACTCCGAGCAGGCGCGCGGTTTCCGCGGCGAGGGCTTCCCGGCCCGCGGTGAGGTACTTGCGCGGATCGACCAGGTCCGGCTTGGCCGCCAGGACCTCCCGCGCCGCCTCGGTGAACGTCTTGTTCAGGTGCGTCGAAATGTTGATCTTCGTCATTCCACTGCGGATCGCGGCACCGAGGTCGTCGTCGGAAACACCCGAAGACCCGTGCAGCACGAGCGGAACGTCCAGTGCCTCGTTCAGCCGCTCGATGAGCTCGAAGTCGAGCGCGGCATCACGCGTCACCATCGTGTGCGAGGTACCGACCGCCACGGCCAGCGCGTCCACGCCGGTGGCGGCCACGTAGTCCGCGGCCTCACCAGGATCGGTGCGGACGCCCGGCGCGTGGACGCCGTCCTTGCCGCCGACCTCGCCGAGCTCCGCTTCGATCCACAGGCCCGCATCGTGGCAGCGGGTCGCGACCGCGCGCGTGCGGGCCACGTTCTCCTCGTAGGGCTGCTTCGAGGCGTCGAACATGACCGAGCCGAAACCGAGCTCGATGGCCTCGCCGACCAGTTCTTCGGACTCGGCGTGGTCCAGGTGCACGGCCACCGGCACCTCCGCCTTGCGGGCGCGGGCCAGCGTCGCGAGCGCGATCGGTTCGAGCCCGCCGTGGTAGCGCACGCAGTTCTCGCTGATCTGCAGCACCACCGGGGCACCCGCGCGTTCCGCTCCGGACACCAGGCCGTCGGCGTGCTCCAGCCCGATGACGTTGAACGCGCCAACCCCGAGACCTGCGCGGACGGCGGCCTCGACGACGCTGCCGGTGCTGACCAAAGGCATGACTACTCCCCCTCTTCCCCGTGGTTGTGGTTCACCAGCTCGGCAGCGAGCAGCGCCGCGCCGAGGCTGCCCGCGCGATCGCCGAGAGCTGCGGGCACGATCCGCGGTGCGCGCGCGAGGTTCCAGTCCGCGTCCAAGCGGCGGGTGAGCGGATCGAACAGCATTGGCCCTGCCTGCGACAGACCTCCGCCCACGACAACGACTTCCGGCGCCAGCAGCGCGGTGATCCAGATCAGCGCGCTGCCCAGGGCGTCGACCGCCTCGTCCCAGACAGCGGTCGCGACCGGATCTCCAGCGGCGACCCGCTGCGCGACGTCCGCTGATCCGGCCACCGGAATTCCGGTCCGTTCCTGGTAGCTCCGACTGATCGCGGCAGCGGAGGCCACCGCCTCCAGCCGGGCACCGCCGACCGGGACCTGCCCGATCTCACCGGCATATCCGCCTCCGGCGTGCAGCCGACCGGCCTGCACGTACGCCGCCGAGATGCCGGTGCCGACCGGGAGGAACACGGCGTCATCGGCATCGCGCGCGGCGCCGAGCTGTTGTTCCGCCAGAGCCCCGGCCCGGACGTCGTGACCGAAGGCCACCGGCATTCCGAGCCGAGCCCCGAGCAGCGAGGCGAACGGGACGTCCGACCACCCCAGATTCGCCGAGAACACCGCAACACCGCGGGATTCGTCCACGATCCCGGGAACGACGAGCCCGACGGCCGTCGGCGCGACGCGCGAGGACAGCTCGGTGACCAGCGAACACGCCAGGTCCAGCACCTGCTCGACCGTGTCGAGCGAGGGCGGTGGTGTCGTGCCACGCCGCTGCGCCAACACTGCCCCCGAGGCGTCGACCAGGACCGCTTTTGTCTCGGTCCCTCCCACGTCGACACCGATCACGGGGCCGTGAAGGTTCACACCTCGTCCAGGACGATCGACCGGGTCAGGTTGCGGGGCTGGTCCGGGTTCAGGTCGCGCCCGACCGCAGCGGCCACCGCGACTCGCTGCGCGAGCACCAGGTGCGCCATCGGATCGCGCTGCCCGCTGTCGACGAAATCCGCGCCGGCAGCGGAGATCTCGGCGGCGAGCCCGGTCGGGGCCTCGCCGAACATCCAGGTCGTCCGGCCGGGTTCGGCGATGCTGATCGGACCGTGCCGGTACTCCATGGCCGGGTAGGCCTCGGACCACAGACCAGCCGCTTCCCGCACCTTCAGCGCCGCCTCGTGCGCCAGCCCGACCGTCCAGCCCGTCCCCAGGAACGTGATCTGCTCGCTGGTCGGCAGCGCACCGAGCTCGGTGTTCAGCACGGCGCGCGCATCCGAGACGGCGCTGGTCAGGTCCTCGCCGAGCGAAGCGCGGAGCAGGGCCAGGGCGGTCGTCGCGAAGCGCGTCTGCACCACGGACTGCTCATCTGCGAACTCCAGCCCGATCAACTCGTCGCAGACCTCCGCGATGGGCGCGTCGGGGACCGCGGTGATCGCCACCGCGGGAGTCGTCCCCTTCAGCTGCCGCAGGAGTTCGAGCACCTCCGTGGTCGTTCCCGAGCGGCTGATCACCAGCACGCGGTCGTAGGAGCGGCCGAGCGGCACCTCTGAGGCGGGGAACGCGTCCGTGACGCCTTGACCAGCGGATTCCCGCAGGGCCGCGTAGGCCATGGCCATGAACCAGGACGTGCCGCACCCGGCCACCGCGACCCGCTCGCCGCGCGCGGGCAGCACCCCCGCCACCTCCTGGGCCAGCTCCGATGCGCGCAGCCAGCACTCCGGCTGGCTGTCGATCTCGCTGTCCACGAGGTATCCGCCAGTCGCCATCAAAGCCCTCCAAGACCGTCGATCTCCGCGGCGCGCGTCGTCCTCCGCGCACCACTTCGCCAGACTAGATGCACAAAAGTGATTCAACAAGCATCTGTTCAATCATTAGCAATCATCGAGAGTCGACGAAGCGGCCACCAGGCAAAAGCCGCCCGTAGCACTCCGGACACGTGATGTCACGGGACGGGACCGGCTTCCGGCCGATGTGGATCTGGGTAGTGACAGCCACCACGGGCCACGTTAATAATGACCCAACTTGCATGAAGTTGCTCGATAAATCGGATTAACGAGCACACATGCGCAAGCTCGTTGTCTGAGCAAGGGAGAGCAACAGATGGCCCAGAAGCTCCGGAGGCGGCTGGTGCTCGCTGCCGGGATGTGCCTGGCGCTGCTGGCGGGCTGCGGCGCGCACGACACCGGCAGCGCGCGGGTGCTGCAGGTCGCGCAGTACCCCGACCCGGATGAGCTGAACTCGCAGCAGGACGAGGGCAGCCAGGTCTACATGGGACTGTGCGAACCGCTGGTCGGGCTCGGTTTCGCCGATGCCGGCGACATCCGGATGCGCGGTGCGGAACGCATCGACACCACCGACGGCCGGGTGTGGACGATCAAGCTGCGCCCCGGCCGGAAGTTCCACAACGGCGAACCGATCAGCGCGCAGACCTACGCCGACACCTGGAACGCCGTCTCCTACGGACCCAACGCCTACAAGGCGAGCTCGACCTTCAGCGCCATCGACGGCTACGACGAGCTCAACGAGGACGAGCCGAAGCGCGACACGCTGCGCGGGCTGGAAGTGCTCGACGAGCTGACCCTGCGGGTCACGCTCACCAAGCCCGACTACGACTTCCCGAAGATCATCGCCTCCTACAGCGCCTGCCCGATCCCGAAGGAAGGCTTGGCCGATCCGACCGGCTACTCGCAGGCGCCGATCGGCAACGGCCCCTACCGCTTCGTCCGCTGGGACCGCAACGAGCGGATCGTGCTGCAGCGCTGGCACGACTACCAGGGCGAGCTTCCGCCGGACGCGGCCGAGGAGATCCACTTCAAGATCTACCAGTCGCAGGACACCGCCTACCGCGACGTGCAGGCCGGGCAGCTCGACGTGCTGCGCAACATGCCCGGCGGCCTGCTCCAGGACGCCCGCAACCAGCTCGGCGACTCCGGGCTGTTCACCATCCCGCAGCAGCGGCAGATCACCCAGATGCTGATCCCCGACTACGTCGAGTCGTTGCACGATCCGCGGCTGCGCAAGGCGATTTCGCTGTCGATCGACCGCGACGCGATGGCCGGGGCGCTGATGCGCGGGTCGGCGACGCCCGCGCGTTCCCTGCTGGTCAGCGCCGTCGGTCCGGCCTACCGGGCCGACGCCTGCGCGGACTGCCGGTTCGATCCGGACCGGGCTCGCCAGCTCGTGGCCGAGGCCGGCGGATTCCGGGAGCCCGTGGTCATCTGGTACTCCAACACCGGCGGCGGTGGCGGCACCGAGATGTCGCAGGTCGCGCTGGCCATCGCCAACGCGCTGCGGCAGGAGCTGGGCGCCGACGTCCGGTTGAGGCCGGTGCTGCCCGCCCAGCTCAAGCAGGCGCAGAACGACGGAACGCTGACCGGCCCGGCGCTGAGCCTGTGGGGCGACATCTACCCCAGCCCCGACCAGTACCTGGGCATGTTCCGCGAGGGCGGCGACGGCAACGAGTACACCCAGTACGACAACCCACGTGCCAATGAACTGATCAACCAGGCGCTGGGCACCGGTGACGGGCAGCAGGCGGCACAGCTCTGGCAGCGCGCCGAGGACCTGATCCTCGCCGACATGCCCGCGATCCCGCTCTACTACCCGGCCATCTACGCCGCGCACACGCCGTGCGCCACACCGGAAACGCTGGGCGGCGACCTGCAGTACTACCTGACCGCGTTCAAGTGCGGCCCCGGCCGCGAGGAGTGAGGCCGACGTGCTCGGATACCTCGTACGCCGCATCGCGGCGATGCTGCCGGTGCTGTTCGGCGTCACGTTCCTGATCTTCGCGCTGGTCTACGCGATGCCCGGCGACCCGATCGCCGCGCTGGCCGGCGACCGGCCGCTGCCACCCTCCACAGTGGAGGCGCTGCGCGAGCGCTACCACCTCGACGAACCGCTGATCACCCAATATCTGCTGTACATGGGCGGTTTGCTGCGCGGCGACTTCGGCACCGACTTCTTCGACCGCCCGGTGCTGGAGATGATCGCCGAGCGGTGGCCGACGACGCTGCAACTGGCGCTGACCGCCTGGGTGCTCAAGCTGGTGATCGGCCTCGGGGTCGGGATCTTCGGCGCGCTGCACCGCGGCCGCGCCGGCGACCACCTGGCGCTGGCCTTCACCGTGCTGTTCGTGGCGCTGCCCGGGTTCGTGATCGCGTTCATGGTGCAGCTGCTGTTCGGGTTGAAGCTGCAGCTGTTCCCGATCGCCGGCATCGCCGAGGGCTGGCCGGTGAGCTTCCTCCTCCCGGCGCTGGTAGTGGCGCTGGAAGCCGCCGCCCCGCTCGCCCGGCTGACCAGGTCGAGCCTGGTCGACGCGATGAGCGCCGAGTTCATCCGGACCGCGCGGGCCAAGGGGGCCTCGCCGGGCCGCGTCGTGTGGGGGCACGCGCTGCGCAACTCGATGATCCCGGTGGTCACCTACCTCGGTCTCAGCCTGGCCGCGATGCTCGGCGGCGCCGTGATCGTCGAGAGCGTGTTCAACCTGCCCGGCATCGGCGGACTGCTGGTGCAGGCGGTGCAGACCCAGCAGGGCACGATCGTGGTCGGCGTGGCCACCTTCATCATCCTGATCTACCTGCTGGTCAACCTGCTCGTGGACATCAGCTACGGAATCATCGACCCGAGGGTGCGCAATGGCTGACCGAACCGATCTCTCCCCCGCCGCCACGACCGCGCCCCGCCGCAGGTTCACCGTCGTCGGGCGGCTGCCGAAACCGCTGCGCGCCCCGCTGTTCGTGGTCGCCGCGCTGATCGCCGCCGGTTACGTGCTGATGGCGGTCTGGCCGAGCCTGTTCACCTCCGCCGATCCGATGCACTGCGAGCTGCGGCTCAGCGGCGCGGGCCCGGCACCGGGCCATCCGTTCGGCTTCGACATGCAGGGCTGCGACTACTTCGCCAACGTCGTGCACGGCGCCCGGCCGTCGATGGCGATCGGCCTGCTGGTCACCGCGGCGACGTTCGTGGTGGCCGCGGTGCTCGGTGCGCTGGCCGGTTACTTCGGCGGCGTCGTCGACGGCGTGGTGTCGCGGATCGCCGACGTGGTGTTCGGACTGCCGATGATCATCGCCGCGATCGTGGTGCTCAACATGTTCGAGGACCGCACGATCTGGACGGTGAGCCTGGTTCTGATCGTCTTCAGCTGGCCCGGCGGCATGCGCTACATGCGCGGCTCGGTGCTCAAGGTCCGCAACCTGGAGTACGTGCAGGCCGCGCGCGTGCTCGGCGGAAGTCACCTGCGCATCATCGGCACGCACATCGCGCCGAACGCGCTGACCTCGCTGATCGTGCTGAAAACCCTGGAGATCGGCGGGATCATCGCCGCCGAGGCAGCGCTGACCTTCCTCGGCATCGGGCTCCAGCCGCCCGCGATCTCGTGGGGGCTGCAGCTGTCCACCGCCCAAGCGCAGTGGCAGGCCAGCCCGCACCTGCTGCTCTACCCCGCGCTGTTCCTGACCGGCGCCGTGCTGGCGTTCGTGGTCCTCGGCGACAGCCTGCGGGAAGCCCTCGACCCGAAGGGAAAGCAAGCATGAACGCCAAGGCGCGGTCGGCACCGCACCAGGACGGGGCCGCGGTTCTCGACGTGCGCGGCCTCAGCGTCGACTTCCACACGCCGGCCGGACGGCTGCACGCCGTGCAGGACGTCAGCTTCAACGTGGGCGCGGGCGAAACCCTCGCCGTGCTCGGTGAATCGGGCTCGGGCAAGAGCGTCACCGCGCAGGCGATCATGGGGATCCTCGACACCCCGCCCGCCGAAATCGTCGGCGGCACCGTCGAACTCTGCGGCCAGGACCTGCTCGCGCTCCCCGACCGCCAGCGGCGCGCGGTGGCGGGGTCCCGCGTGTCGCTGATCTTCCAGGACGCGCTCACCGCGCTGAACCCGGTGCAGCCGGTGGCCAAGCAGATCGGCGAGATGTACCGGCTGCACCGCGGCGCGTCCCGGCGGGAGGCGTGGCAGAAGGCCGTGGAGATGATGGACCGGGTGCGGATCCCCGCGGCGGCCAGCCGCGCCGGCGACTACCCGCACCAGTTCTCCGGCGGCATGCGCCAGCGCATCCTCATCGCGATGGCGCTGGCGCTGGACCCGGAGGTCGTCATCGCCGACGAGCCGACCACGGCGCTGGACGTGACCGTGCAGGCCCAGATCCTCGACCTGCTCGCCGAGCAGCAGGCCGAACGAGGTCTGGCGCTGGTGCTGATCACCCACGACCTCGGCGTCGCGTCCCGGATGGCCGACCGCGCGCTGGTGATGTACGCCGGGCAGGTCGTCGAGCGCGGGCCGATCCGCGAGCTGTTCACCTCGCCGGTCCACCCGTACAGCCGGGGGCTGGTCGCCTCCATCCCGCAGCGCTCGCACCGCGGCGGCCCGCTGCCCGCGATCGGCGGTCTGCCGCCGAGCCTCACCGATCGCCCGGCGGGCTGCCGCTTCCACCCGCGCTGCGGCATCGCGCGGGAGCACTGCGCATCGGTCGAACCGGAGCTGCTGCTGCTGGAGGACGGCAGGCAGACCCGGTGCCACTTCTGGTCGGAGGTCTCGTCGTGACCGAGCAGCACATCCTCGACGTCCGGGACGTCACCAAGCACTACCGCAAGCGCGGCGGCGGGCGGTTCGGACTCGGCTCGTCCACCGTCAAGGCCGTCGACGGGGTGAACCTGCAGCTGCGCAAGGGCGAAGCGCTGGGCATCGTCGGCGAATCCGGCTGCGGCAAGTCCACGCTGACCCGCCTGCTCACCGCGCTGGAGAAGCCCACCAGCGGCCAGGTCCGCTACCGGGGCATCGACGTCCACCGCGCGAAAGGCGCCGAGCAGAGCCAGATGCGGCGCAACATCCAGATGGTCTTCCAGGACCCCTACGCCTCGCTCAACCCGCGCAAGACCGTCGGCTCGATCCTGGCCGAACCGTTCCGGATCCACCGCGACGCGATCCCCGGATCGGGCCTGCGGCAGAGACTGGAGCAGCTCCTCGAACAGGTCGGCCTCCGCCCGGACCACCTGGACCGCTACCCGCACGAGTTCTCCGGCGGCCAGCGCCAGCGCATCGGCATCGCCCGCGGCATCGCGCTGAACCCGGAGGTGCTGATCTGCGATGAACCGGTGTCAGCGCTCGACGTCTCGGTGCGCGCGCAAGTGCTGAACCTGCTCGCCGAGCTGCAGCGCGAGCTGTCGCTGACCGTCGTGTTCATCGCGCACGACCTCGACGTGGTGCGCCACTTCTGCGACCGCATCGCGACGATGTACCTGGGCAAGGTGGTCGAGGAGGGCGACTGCGACGCGGTCTACGACCGGACCGCGCACCCCTACACCCGAGCGCTGCTCTCGGCGATCCCCCGCCCCAGCTTCGACGACGAACCGGAGCAGCAGCGCATCGTCCTCGAAGGCGACCCGCCGTCGCCGATCTCGCCGCCACCCGGCTGCCCGTTCCACACCCGCTGCTGGATGGCCCGCCCGGACTGCTCCACCGCAGTCCCGACCGGGCACGACCTGGGCGAGGGGCATGTCTCGCATTGCCACTACGCCGCTGAGGTCGCCGACGCGGATCCCGCTGCGAAGCACTGAACCCACACCCCCGGCGCTGCGGTGCGGCGCCGGGGGTTCTTTTGCTGCGTTGGTGGGTTTTTGGGGGGTAGCGATCGGTGCGTCGTCGGGGTCCGGTGGTGATACCGGGTGGGGGTTCGCGATGTGGTGTGCGGCGGGTGCGGGGTTGCTTTTGGGTTCCAAGCGGTAGGTGGTTGCTTCGCGTTACGCAATTTCAATCGAAATTGGCGCCGTTTTCGACGGAAGTCACGGTGAGCATTCAGCCAATTTCAATCGAAATTGCGATCGTCACCACTTCGCCGTCGGGTCTGGAATCGTCGTCGACATGGTCATCCAGCAGTAGCGGAGCCCTCTTCAAGCACCCGCTCAGGACGCGCTGGCGTGCGGGTGCTCGAAGTAGTCGAGCAGGGCAGCGTCGGGGGCTGTCACGTCGACCGGTTTTCCACCGTTGCGGAGGGATTCCGTTGCGGCACAGCCTGTTGCGACTGCTTCGCGGGCTGCGATCGGCGAGGTGACGGTGGGGATGTCGGCGCGGACGAAGTCCAGGAATTCCGCCACGATGCGCGGGTCCGCTCCGCCGTGGCCTCCGCTGGCTCGTTCGACCTCCACCACCTGGTCGCCGTCCGGGGCATAGCCGCGGTGCCTGCGGTTCCAGACCTTGACCACCGCGCCTGAACCGTCGCCGAAGTTCTCCAGCCTGCCTTCGGTGCCGATGACGGTGTAGTTGCGCCAGTAGTCCGGTGTGTAGTGGCACTGCTGGTAGGTCGCGAGCACACCGTTGTCCAGCTGGAGGTTGACCATGCTCAGGTCTTCGACGTCCACCACCGGGTTGAGGCCGGTTTGGCTCAGCGGCGGCCAGTTCTGCTCGTACTCGTCCCAGTCGTGGCCCGTCTTGTAGGTCTCGCGCTCGTTGCGGTCGGTGATGCCGCCGTAGACGGTCAGCGCACCCATCGCGTTGACCCGCCTGCTGTACCCGCCGGCCAGCCAGTGCAGGACGTCGATGTCGTGCGCGCCCTTCTGCAGCAGCAGGCCGGTGCTCTTGCTGCGGTCGGCGTGCCAGTCCTTGAAGTAGAAGTCGCCGCCGTGCCCGACGAAGTGGCGGCACCAGATCGAGGTGACCCGCCCGATCGCACCCGACACGATCAGGTCGCGCATCGTCCGGACCACCGGCATGTGCCGCATGTTGTGCCCGACGTAGAGCTTGCCGCCGTGCTGCTGCGCGGCGGTGAGGACGCGGTCGCAGCCCTCCGCGGTGATCGCCAGCGGCTTCTCGAGGTAGACGGCGAGCCCGGCCTCCAGGCAGCGGATCGCGTGCTCCTCGTGCAGGTGGTCGGGGCTGACCACGAACACCGCGTCCAGCCCGCATTCCAGCAGCTCGTCGAGCGTGCTGGTGGTCCGGACGCCGTCGCCGTAGCGCTGCGCCGCGGCCTCGGCCCGAGCCGGATCCGGGTCGCACACCGCGACGATCCGCGATCCCGCACCGGGCTGGTGGGCGTGATCGGCGATCCCCACCCGCAGCCCGCACCCGAGCACACCAGTCCTGACGTCCATGCCCCACCTTCCCGCACGCGCACATGTGCTGAATTCTGATCGATACAAGCCTATATCGATCACTTGTGCGCAGCCACCCTATGTTCCCGACGCCGCCCGCACCACCCCCGCGACGGACGGGCGGCCGCGATCTCCACGGGCTCGGGATGGCCGCGAGTCGCGGCCAGCGGCGGGAAGTCCCGCGGAGGAGAATCCCGGGACGTCCCGTGCGCCAGCAGACAGCAGAGAGGCAGAGCATGCGCATCGATCTCAGCGGGAAGACCGCTCTCGTCACCGGATCCTCGTCGGGGATCGGTTTCTCCATCGCGCGCGGACTGGCCGGCGCCGGTGCCGACGTCGTCGTCAACGGGCGCTCGGAGGCGACCGTCACCGCCGCTGCGGACAAGATCCGGCAGGAATTCCCCGACGTCGCGGTGCGCGCTGCCGCTGCCGACGTCACGACCGAGGACGGGGCGGACCGGGTCGTGGAGCTGGCCGGCGAGGTCGACGTCCTGGTCAACAACCTCGGCATCTTCGGCGCCATCCCGGCGCTGGAGATCACCGATGAGGACTGGCGCCGCTACTTCGAGGTCAACGTCCTCGCCGCGGTGCGGCTGACCCGCCTGCTGCTGCCCGCGATGATCGAGCGCGGTTGGGGCCGCGTGCTCAACATCGCCAGCGACTCCGCCGTGGTCATCCCCGAGGAGATGATCCACTACGGGATGAGCAAGACCGCGCTGCTCGCAGCGTCCCGAGGTTTCGCGAAGGCCGCCGCGGGCACCGGGGTCACCGTCAACTCGGTCATCGCCGGTCCGACCCACACCGGCGGCGTGGAGGACTTCGTCTACCAGCTCGTCGACCGCTCGCTGCCCTGGGACGAAGCGCAGCGCGAATTCATGCGCGCCAACCGGCCGCAGTCGCTCCTGCAGCGCCTCATCGAGCCCGAGGAGATCGCCAACATGGTCGTCTACCTCGCCTCCCCGCTCGCCTCGGCCACCACGGGCGGAGCGGTCCGCGTCGACGGCGGCTACGTCGACTCGATCCTGCCCTGACAGCTCCCGCCGCCGAGCGGCGCCCCCCAGTGCACAAAGGACATCGACCTGAGGGGACGCCGCTCGGATCAGGCGGCGAGGCGCAGCACCACCGCGATCAGCGCCAGCAAACCCGCGCCCATGAACGCGGCGCTCGCCACTGACCGCAGCTCCCGCATCCTGGCTCGCTGAACGGAACTCGCCGCCCAGACCAGGCACAGCGCGACCGCCAGCACGGCGCCGAGCGCGCACACTCCCGCCCACCCAGCGCGGGCGTGCACCACCCCGGCCAGGGCCGAGCCGATAGCACCGCCGGCGAAGTAGCACGTCATGTACGCGGAGGTGATGCGCCCGCGCGCGTCCGGGCGCAGCGCGTAGATCAGCGACTGGTTGGTGATGTGCACGCCCTGGTGGGCCAGGTCAAGCAGAACGATCCCGGCGATCAGCAGCACCAAGCTGTGCGCCCCCAACAGCAGCAGACCCCAGGACGCGAGCAGCACGACTGCGCCGACGAGCGTGGTGTGCGTCGTGAGTCCGCGGTCCGCGAGTCGCCCGGCCAGCTGCGCGGCGATCGCGCCCGCAGCACCGAACAGGCCGATCAGCCCGATCTCACCATCCGACCAGCCATAACCCGGCCCGGACAGCAGGAAGGCGAGCGAAGTCCAAAGCACGCTGAAGCAGGCGAAGGCCAGCATCCCGATCGCCGCGCGCGCCCGCAGGACCGGTTCGTCGACCAGCAGCCGGGCGGTGGAGCGCACCAGTCCCGGGTAGCTCGAGGCCGCGGTTCCCCGGAACTGCGGGAGCGCGCGGTGCAGGGCCGCGGTCAGGGCGAGCATGGCCAGCGCCGCGACCACGTAGATCGTCCGCCAGCCCCCGACGATGGCCAGCGCTCCGGACGCGGTGCGGGCGAGCAGCATGCCCAGCACCAGACCGGTCATCACGGTTCCGATGATCCGGCCGCGCTGGTGCGGCGAAGCGAGGTCCGCGGCGAAGGGCACGAGGATCTGCGCCGTGACCGACAGCAGACCGGTCAGCACAGCGCCGGCCAGCAGCAGGGCGCCGCTCGGGGCGATCGCGGTCAGCGCCAGCGAGATCGACGTGGCCAGCGTCAGTCCGCACACCAGGCGGCGGCGTTCCAGCAGATCGCCCAGCGGCAGCAGGAAGACCAGCCCCAGGGCGTAGCCGACCTGGGCGACCGTGACGATCAGCGATGCGGACGCCGACGACATGCCCAGGTCACCGGCGATCGTGCCCAGCAACGGCTGGGCGTAGTAGTTGCTGGCCACGCACAACCCCACGGCCACGGCCAGGAGCAGGACCGTGCCGCGGCGCGGGCCATCACGGGTGTCCGGGCGCGCAGCGTTGTGGAGCGAGGGCTGCTGAGCAGCGGAGGAAGCCACGACGTTTTCCTTCCGGGAGAACGAGTACGCGAGCGCAGCGCTGGTGGAACTGGGCGGATCCGGCCACTCGCCGATGCTCTCCCGGCACGCGTGCATCGGTCCAACAGGTAGTTGCCATAGGACCTATCGGAGATCACGATGGATGCGTGGAACTCCGCCAGCTCACCTACGCCGTCGCGGTCGCCGAGACCGGCAGCTTCACCCGAGCCGCCCAGCGCTGCTTCGTCGTCCAGTCCGCGCTCAGCGAGCAGATCGCCCGGCTGGAGAGCGAGCTGGGGGTCCGGCTGTTCGAGCGCACCAGCCGCCGCGTCCAGATCACCCCGGCCGGCGAGGGATTCCTCGAACCGGCTCGGGAGGCGCTGGCCGCGGCCGAGCGCGCTCGCAGCGAGGCGGTGGCCCGCAGCAGCGAGATCCGGGGCAGCCTGGTCATCGGCAGCATCGCTCCGCTCACCGCCGTGAACCTGCCCGACCTGCTCGCCACCTACCGGGAGAAGCACCCGGCGGTTCGCGTGACCTTGCGCTCCTCCCTGGTCCGGGACCAGCTGCAGCAGGTGCGCGAGCGCACCTGCGACATCGCTTTCGTCGACGTCGGCCCGGGTGAGCTCCCCCGCGGCTTCGCCGGGCGCGTGCTCAACACCGACGATCTCGTCGCCATCGTCCCGCGCGGCCACCGGCTGGCCGGGTCCGCGGAGGTCACGCCCGCGCAGCTGGCGGAGGAGGACATGGTCGACATGCCCCTCCGCTCCGGCATCCGGGGCCACAACGACGCCGCGTTCGCCGCAGCCGGGGTCACCCGCACCGTCGCCTTCGAGGCCGACACCACGGCGATGCTGGAACAGCTCGTCGCACGCGGTCTCGGCCTCGGCGTGGTCTTCGCCGCCGTCGCTGCCCGAATGCCCACAGTGGACAGCGTCCCGACGGCCGGAGTAGCACCCCGCACGGTCCAGGCGGTGTCGCTCACATCCGGCGTTTCCCCCGCCGCACGAGCATTCCTGGAACTGCTCGACGAGAAGCGATGACTGTCCACACCAGACTACGGCGTCGGCGCACGACGGTCAGCGCTGCAGCGCCTGCGCGGGTTGGGTCAGGCCGTGGAGGGCTTCGACCAGCGGGGCGAGCTCCGGGGTTTCGGACGCCTCGGCGAGCGCTGCCTCCAAGGCGGCGTCGTGGGTCGGGCGGGCTCGCTCCAGGAGCGCACGGCCCGCGTCGGTGAGCTCGGTGTAGATCCCGCGGCGGTCGTCCTTGCAGAGGATGCGGGTGAGCAGCTCGCGGTCTTCCAGGCGGCTGACCAGCCGTGTCGTCGCGCTGCCGCTGAGCGCGGTGGCGCGGGCGAGCTGCTGCATGCGCATGTGCCAGCCGTCCTGGCGGCCGAGCGCATCCAGGACCGTGTACTCGACGACCGAGAGGCCGTGCTCGGCCTGGAGTGCCTTCTCCAGCGCGGTGTCGAGCGCCCCGTGCAGCGCGGCGAGCGTGCGCCAGCCGTGGGCGCGGACCTCGACGGCGTCGTCGGCGATTCCCACTGAGCACCTCCTATCAGCTGACCTACTACCAACGTTACCAGCTTGCACCCATATGAGGCGTGTGCAACTATCTGCCACATCACAATACGCCTCGTTTGAAATAGCGCGCGTGTGCAACTATTGTCGACGCTCGTAAGACACAGACGCAGTCGGACTAGGAAGGCCTCGACATGCCTCTCGCGCTCCTGGCTCTCGCCATCGGTGCCTTCGGGATCGGCACCACCGAGTTCGTGATCATGGGTGTGCTCCCGCAGGTCGCCGGCGAGTTCGGAGTCAGCATCCCCGCCGCGGGGTGGCTGGTGTCCGGCTACGCGCTCGGCGTCCTCGTCGGGGCACCGATCCTCACCGTCCTGGGCACCAAGGTGTCCCGGAAGAAGATGCTGCTGTTCCTGATGGGCATCTTCATCGTCGGCAACGCGCTCTCCGCCGCAGCACCGACCTTCGGCGTCATGCTCACCGGCCGGGTCGTCGCCTCGTTCGCGCACGGCGCGTTCTTCGGCATCGGCTCCGTGGTCGCCGCCGACCTGGTCGCCCCGAACAAGAAGGCCTCGGCCATCTCGCTGATGTTCATGGGCCTGACCGTCGCCAACATCGTCGGCGTCCCCGGCGGCACCTACGTCGGGCAGGCCTTCGGCTGGCGGGTCACCTTCACCATCGTCGCGCTGCTCGGCCTGGTCGGGTTCCTCGGCGTCGCCGCGCTCGTCCCCGAGCAGGGCAAGCCCGAGGCCGCGAAGATCCGCACCGAGTTCACCGCGTTCCGCAACGTGCAGGTCTGGCTCGCGATGGCGATGACCGTCCTCGGCTACGGCGGCGTGTTCGCCGCGATCACCTACATCGCGCCGATGATGACCGACGTCGCGGGCTACTCCGAGGGCGGCGTGACCTGGCTGCTCGTGCTGTTCGGCATCGGCATGTTCCTGGGCAACCTGCTCGGCGGCAAGTTCGCCGACAAGGCCCTGATGCCCATGCTGTTCGTCACGCTCGCGCTCCTGTCCGGCACCCTGCTGCTGTTCACGGTCACCGCGCACAGCCAGGTCCTGGCCGCGATCACCCTGCCCGTCATCGGCGCCCTGGGCTTCGCGACCGTCCCGCCGCTGCAGAAGTGGATCCTCGACCAGGCCTCCGCCGCGCCGACCCTGGCCTCGGCGGCCAACATCGGTGCCTTCAACCTCGGCAACGCCCTCGCCGCCTGGCTCGGCGGGATCGTGATCGCCGCCGGGTTCGGCTACACCTCGCCCAACTGGGTCGGGGCCCTGCTCGCCGGCACCGCGCTGCTGCTGTCGTTCCTCGCGGCCTTCCTCGACCGCCGCACCCGGGCGACCGCCGCCGTCCCGGCGTCCGAGGGCGCCGAGCCGGTCGCCTCCCACCACTGACCCGATCCGCAACGATCACCAGGAGTTCCACCACCATGGTTCCCACCACCACCCTCAACAACGGCGTCGAGATCCCGCAGCTCGGCTTCGGCGTCTTCCAGGTGCCCGACGAGGAGACCACCGCCGCGGTTTCCGCCGCCCTGCAGGCCGGGTACCGCTCGATCGACACCGCCGCGATCTACGGCAACGAGGCCGGCGTCGGCCGCGCCATCGCCGAATCCGGGATCGCCCGCGACGAGCTGTTCATCACCACGAAGCTGTGGAACGCCGACCAGGGCTACGACTCGACCCTCGCCGCCTTCGACAGCAGCCTCGCCAAGCTCGGGCTGGACCACGTGGACATGTACCTCATCCACTGGCCGACCCCGGCGCGCGACCTGTACCTCGACACCTGGAAGGCCATCGAGGAGCTGGTCGCCGACGGCCGGGTCCGCGCCGCCGGTGTGTCCAACTTCCAGCCCGCGCACCTGCGCAGGCTGATCGACAACAGCTCGCTCGTCCCGGTGGTCAACCAGGTCGAGCTGCACCCCGGTCTCCAGCAGCGCGAGCTGCGCACCGTGCACGCCGAGCACGGGATCGCGACCGAGGCGTGGAGCCCGCTGGCGCAGGGCGCGATGCTGCGCGAGAGCACGCTGACCGACATCGCGGAGCGGCACGGCAAGTCGCCCGCCCAGGTCGTCATCCGCTGGCACCTGCAGCTCGGCAACATCGTGATCCCGAAGTCGGTCACCCCGGCCCGCATCCAGCAGAACATCGACGTCTTCGACTTCGCCCTGTCCGAGGACGAGATGACCGCGATCGCCGGTCTCGACCGGGGCCTGCGCACCGGCCCGGACCCCGACACCCTCAACTGACCGCCCGCCGGGCAGGCCGCGCGAGCCGTGCGGCCTGCCCGGCGCCTCCCCCGCAGGAATCACGATGCCTTCCGAATCCACCGCGCTGGACCGCCTCGTCGGCCCGACCGGTCTGCCGACGCTCGGCCTCGAGCTCCCGCTGGACAACGACTGGGGCGAGTCCCGGCTCAGCACCGGGGAACGGCCCTTCGGCATCCCGGACCTCTCCGAACACGCCCGCCTGGCCCAGCTGGCCGACGACCTCGGCTTCGCCGCCCTGTGGGTGCGGGACGTCCCGCTCCACGACCCGGTCCAGTTCGGCGACGCGGGTTCGGTCTTCGAGACCTTCACGCACCTGGGACACCTGGCCGCGATCACCAAGCGCGCGGTGCTCGGCACCGCCGCGGTCGTGCTGCCCCTGCGCCAGCCCTGGCTGGTCGCCAAGGCGGCGGCCACTGTCGACGTGCTGTCCGGAGGACGGTTCGTGCTCGGCCTGGCCAGCGGCGACCGGCCGGTCGAATATCCCTTGTTCGGCTTGGACTTCCACACCCGCGGAGCCGCGTTCCGCGAGGGCGTGGAGATCCTCCGCGCGGCCTGGGCGCCGCGTTCCCCGGGCGAGGGCATCGATCTGCCGGACATCGGGTTGACCGCCGACCGCCGGCTCGAGGTGCTGCCCAAGCCGACCGGCTCGACGATCCCGATCGCCATCGCCGGGTCCGCGCAGCAGTCCACCGAGTGGATCGCCGAGAACGCGGACGCGTCCCTCAACTACCCCCGTCAGTTGGGGGCGCTGCGCAAGAAGACCGACGAGTGGCGGCAGCTCACCGGGGACGCCTCGAAGCCGTACCTCACCCCGATGCAGCTCGACCTGCTCGACGACCCCACCGCCGACACCACCCCGCTCCGACTCGGCATGCGGACCGGCCGGCTGGCCCTCATCGAGCAGCTGCGCGCGATGGGCGAGCTCGGTGTCGCGCACGTCTCCTTCAACCTCCGCCCCGGGGACCGCCCGGTCGAAGAGGTGCTCAAGGAGCTGGCACATGAGGTGCTGCCGCACTTCGCCACCAGCTGAGTGCCCTACCACCCTCTGAACCGTCCATCGTGGACTTGTTCCACGATGGACGATTCGGTGCTATGCGGCGTTGCTCGTGCCGAGGACGGTGGCGCGGAACGCGGTCACCACGGGCCGCAGGTCGATGTGGTGCCAGGCGGCCCACAGCTTGACACAACCGTCGTGCCAAGGGAGTTCGCGCACCTCGATGTCCTCCGTGGTGGCGCCTGCCATGCTCTTTTGCACCAGCGCGAGTCCGAGCCCCGAGGCGACCAGACCGAGCGCGGTCAGCGGTTCCGCGGCGTCGAGGCGGATGTCCGGAGTGAAGCCCGCGGCAGCGCAGGAAGCGACGAAAGTGTCGCGCCAGGCGGGATCCTGGGCGTTCTCGATCGCGATCCACGGCTGGCCGTCGAGGTCGCTCGGTGCGATTTCGCCTTTGGCAGCAAGCGGATGCTTCGCCGGCATGGCGAGCAGCAGCGGGTCCTGGAGCAATGGCGCCGACACCAGGTCGGGGTCGTCCTCGGACGGCGGCGCGTGCACGAGCGCGATGTCGAGGCTGCGCTGCCGCAGACCTTCGAACTGCGCGCTGGGCAACAGGTTGTACAGCGCGATGTGGACGTCGGGTTGTGCGTCGTGCAGCGTCCGCAGTGCACTGGGGAGGATTCCGGTGTGGATGGCATCGGCGACGTAGCCGATGCACAGGCCGCCCTCTTCCCCGCGGCCCAGCCGACGTCCCAGGTTCTCCAGGCGGTCGGCGTGCTGGAGCAGCGCGCGGGATTCGGCGAGGAAGACCTGCCCGTCCCGGGTGAGCCGGATTCGCTGCTGGGAGCGCTCGAACAGCGTGAGCCCCAGGTTCTTCTCCAGCTGCGCGATCTGCCTGCTGAGCGGCGACTGGGAGATGTGCAGCCGCTCGGCGGCCTGACCGACGTGTTCGGTTTCGGCGACGGCGACGAAGTAGCGGAGTTGCCGCAAGTCCAACATCTTGAGACCTCAGAAGACTTAACTGTGTCCAAGCAAGTCTTGGACAGTCTTAAGTTTCGTCCCTAGCCTTGAAGTTGTCAACCGACGGAGCGAGCACCGGATGCAGGTGCGATTTCCCGTCACAGCCCGCAATTCGAGGGATCACTCAGCATGTCCATCACTTCCTCCCTGCCCGGAAAGCTGGGCTTCGGCACCGCACCGCTGGGCAACATGTTCCGCGCCATCCCCGACGAGGAGGCGGCGGCCACCGTGCAGGCCGCGTGGGACAACGGAATCCGCTACTTCGACACCGCCCCGTTCTACGGCGCGGGCCTGGCCGAGATCCGGCTGGGCGACGTGCTGGCCGACCGCCCGCGCGACGAGTACGCCCTGAGCACCAAGGTCGGCCGGATCATCCTCGACGAGGTCGAGGACCCGGCTTCCCGCGATCTGGGCGAGAAGGGCGGCATCTTCGAGCACGGCCGCCCCAACAAGATCGTCCCCGACTACTCGGCCGACGCCACCATCCGGTCCATCGAGGACAGCCTCAAGCGGCTGCGGACCGACCGCCTCGACTTCGTGTGGGTGCACGACGTCGCGCAGGACTTCTACGGCGACGAGTGGGTGGCCGCGTACGAGTCCGCCCGCACCGGCGCGTTCCGCGTCCTGCAGAAGCTGCGCGACGAAGGCGTCATCAAGGGCTGGGGCCTCGGCGTCAACAAGGTCGAGCCGCTGGAGATGACGCTCGACCTCGACGAGCCGAAGCCGGACGGGTTCCTCCTCGCCGGGCGCTACACGCTGCTCGACCACGACCGCGCCCTGCAGCGCCTGCTGCCGGCCGCCGAGGCCCAGGACGTCGACATCGTCGCCGGCGGTCCGTACAGCTCCGGCATCCTCGCCGGCGGGCAGCACTTCGAGTACCAGAAGGCCCCCGCCGCGATCATCGACAAGGTGGAGCGCATCAAGTCGCTCGCCGCGCAGAACGGTGTGAGCATCAAGGCGGCGGCGTTGCAGTTCTCCCTCGCCCACCCCGCCGTCGCCGCGACCATCCCCGGCGCCACGCGGCCGAGCCGCATCGCCGAGGACGTGGCCGCGCTCAACGAGACCGTCCCGGCGGCCTTCTGGGAGGCCTTGCGCGCCGAGGAGCTGATCGCTCCGAACGCCCCGGTCCCCACCGCCTGACCCCAACACGCCAACTGCCCAGGAGAGAGATCATGGCGTCCACGACCACGAGCGTCGACATCCCGGTGCCCGCGGACCGCGTCTGGCAGCTCATCGGCGGCTTCGACTCGCTGCCCGACTGGCTGCCCTACATCCCCACCAGCGAGCTCAGCGAGGGTGGGCGCGTCCGCAGCCTGACCAACGCGGAGGGCGGCACCATCGTCGAACGCCTCGAAGCGTTCGACAACGACGCCCGCACGTACACCTACTCCATCGTCGATGCCCCGTTCCCCGTCACCGGCTACCGCTCCACGATCACCGTGCACGAGGTGTCGGACTCGCAGAGCCGCGTGGAGTGGTCCGGCACCTTCACGCCGGTGGGGGCGAGCGACGAGGAGGCGATCGCCCTGTTCCACGGCATCTACTCCGACGGACTGGCCGCGCTGGAGAAGACCCTCGGCGTGTGACACCGGAGGTGCAAGTGGTGCCCGCTGCCCCCGGCAGCGGGCACCGCTGCGTCGGGCGATCAGTCGACGTCGAGGGCGACCCGGCCCAGCTCGCCGAGATCGGCGACCAGGCGATCACCGGCGCTGATCACCGTTGGCGGGCAAAGGGTTCCGCTCAGCACGATGTCACCGGCTTCCAGCCGGAGCCCGCGGTTCAGCAGGTGCCGGGCCAGCCACGCGACGGCCTCGGCGGGGTCGCCCATGACGGCCGTGGCGCTGCCCGGGATCTCCCGGTCGCCGATCGACAGGGTCGCGACGACCTCCGACAAGCTCCCGCCGGGGAGCCCGACGCGGGGTCCGAGCACGGCACGAGCAGCGTTGGTGTTGTCCGCGACCAGCATCGGGAGCGTCGACGGGCCTCCTCGCCACCTGCTGTCGACGATCTCGAAGGCAGGTGCGACCTCCGCGGTGGCGTTGCGGACATCGCCCGCGGTCACGTCCGGGCCCGGGAGCGCCTCGCCGAGGACGAAAGCGATCTCGACCTCGGCCTTCGGCGCGAACAGCTCGGCGATGGCGAGGTCCTCGCCTTCGGGCAGCAGTCTGCTGGCGAGCAGGTGCCCGGCCGCCGGTTCACCAGCCCCGAAGACGTCTCGCGCCGGCTGGGACGTGAGACCGATCTTGTACCCGATCACCCGCTCGCCGGCGTCGACGACCAGGGCCCGGGTCGCGTCCTCGACCGCGTGGGCCGACTCCAGGTCGTCCAGCCAACCGGCCAGCTCCGGGTCGACCGGGGGCTCGCCGTTGCCCGCCTGCCACAATCGCCTGGCCAGTTCCGGGATCGCGTCGTTCTGCACGGGTCTCCTCACGAAGTCGAGAGTGTCTGATATTTTGGACATTGTCTGCACCTTGGCACTGGGAGGAAATCATGGCCCGCCTGACCGCTCCAGCCCTGCGCCGGGGCCTGGACATCCTCGAAATGCTCGCCGAGAGCACCGAGGAGTTGCGCGTCCCGGAGATCACCCGGCGGCTCGGCCTGCCGCGGGCCACCACGCACGAGCTGGTCAACACGCTGGTCGACCGCGGCTACCTCACCCTGTCCAAGGAGACCGGGCGCGTCGCGCTCGGCGTCAAAGCGCTGCAGCTCGGCGCGGGGTACGAGCGCGGCATCGATCTCGCCAGCGTCGGGCGCGAGTGCGCGACCGAGGTGGCCGCCGCCTGCGGCGAGACGGTCCAGGTCGTCGTGCGCGACGGCGGATTCGTCGTGTTCATCGTCCGCATCGACAGCACCCACCCGGTCCGCCTGGTGTCGCAGGCCGGCAGCCGGTTGCCGGCCACCTGCACCGCCGGCGGGAAGGCGATGCTGAGCGCCCTGCCCGCGTCCGAACTGGACGCGTTGTTCCCGGACGACCGGGCGCTGCAGAAGATGACGCCGAACAGCATCACCACCCGCCACCGGCTGCTGGCCGACCTGGACGCGGCGCGCGAGCGCGGCTGGGCCGAGGAGAACTGCGAGTCCAACGACCACGCCGCCTGCGTCGCCGCGCCCGTGTACGACCGGCTCGGCGCTTGCGTGGCCGCTATGAGCATCTCCGTGCCCGTCGTGCGGTGGAGCGACGCCGAGAAGCAGCGCCACGTCGAGCTCGTCCTCGCCGGGGCGAAGGAGATGTCGCAACGCCTCGGAGCGTCCGACGCGGCGTGACGCTCACCCCTCGCCCCCGGGCAGGATCACCGCGCGACCGGTGGCTCCTCGCGAGAGCGCGGCGTAGGCCTCGTTGATCTCCGACAGCTCGTACTGCTCGCCGAGCAGCTTGTCCAGCGGCAGACGACCGGCCTTGAACAGGTCGATCAGCTTCGGGATGTCGACCGGGGTGTTGGCCGAGCCGTAGAGGCTGCCGATCAGCCGCTTCTCCTGCTGCACCAGGGGATTGATGGGCACCGGCACGGTGGCGCCCACCTTGCCGAGCCCGACGGCGACCACGGTGCCGCCCGTCCCCACGACCTCGAACGCCTGCTGGAGCGTCTGCGGCGCGCCGACCGCGTCGAGCGCCCAGCTCATCGGGCGCGGCGAAATCCTCGCCAGCTCCTCGGCGACGTCGTGCGTGCTCGCGTTGATCGTGTGGGTGGCGCCGAGCTCGAGCGCCTTGTCCAGCTTGGTGTCCACTGTGTCCACTGCGACGATCGGGTTCGCGCCGACGAGCCGCAGGCCCATCACCGCGCTGAGCCCGACACCGCCGGCCCCGATCACCACGACGCCCGATCCGGCGACGTCCTCCATGACGTTCAGCGCCGCACCGACGCCGGTCACCACAGCGCATCCGGTGATCGCCGCGACCGCGGGCGGCACGGCCGGGTCGACGGCGACGACCGAGCGCTCCGACACCACGCACTTCTCGGCGAAGCAGGAAACCCCCATGAGGTGGTGGACCTTCTCGCCGTTCAACGCCAGTCGCGACGTCCCGTCGGGCAGACCACCCGAGGTCGCCTGCACCTTCCCCAGCGGGCACAGGGCGGGCCGGCCGGTCAGGCAGAACTCGCACTCGCCGCACCGCGGCCGCCACAGGGTGATGACGGTGTCGCCGGGCCGGACCCGGGTCACGCCCGCACCGACCCGCTCGACGACACCGGCGCCTTCGTGCCCGAGCACCGCGGGCAGGCGGCCCTGGAGATCGCCGTTCATGTAGTGCAGGTCGCTGTGGCACACCCCGGCGGCGAACACTCGGACGGCGACCTCGCCCGGCCCGGGGTCGTCGAGGTCGACGTCCTCGATGGTCAACGGCGTACCGGGCCGGCGCAGGACTGCTGCTCTCATCGAACCTCGCCTTGTTGTACGAAACTTCGGACACTGTCTTACGGGTTGAGTATCAAGATGCCCGCTGTCGCCGTCAAGGCCATTGACTAGGTCGGACGAGAATGCAACTGTGTCTTGACCAGAAGACGTTGTCCGAAATATTGGACACATGTGGGAAGAAGGTGCCCGATGACCGGTGCGACGAGCCCGCAGGAGCTTGCGCACAAGCTCGACGCCGCCGTCGGCGCGTTCGAGCGGTGGAGCCGCCTCCAGCCAGCCGACCGCGCCCCCGCGCTCGAGGCCATCGCCTCGGCCCTCGAGGAGGCCGCGCCGAAGCTCGTGGCGATCGCGGACGAGGAGACCGCCCTCGGCGAGCCCCGGCTGAACGGCGAAGTGGTCCGCACCGCGTTCCAGCTCCGGCTCTTCGCCCAGGCGGTGACGCGCGGCGAGTACCTCGGGGCGACGATCGACCGCGCCGATCCGGAGTGGCCGATGGGCGCGCGGCCCGACCTGCGCCGGGTGCTCGAACCGCTCGGCCCGGTCCTCGTCTTCTCCGCCAGCAACTTCCCGTTCGCGTTCAGCGTGGCCGGCGGGGACACCGCCTCGGCGCTCGCCGCGGGTTGCTCCGTCGTCGTCAAGGCGCACTCGGGCCACCCGAGGCTTTCGGCCGCCACGGCTGAGGTCGTGCAGCAGGCGCTGGAGTCCGTTGGCGCGCCCGATGGACTCTTCGACGTCATCTTCGGCACCGACGCCGGACGCACGGCCATCGCGGACCCGCGGGTGAAGGCCGGCGCGTTCACCGGCTCGATCGAAGCGGGCCGGGCGCTGTTCGACATCGCCACCGGCCGGCCGGAGCCGATCCCGTTCTTCGGCGAGCTGGGCAGCGTCAACCCGGTATTCGTCAC
>NZ_JBEOVY010000005.1:4090-60342 GCF_040295745.1 Saccharopolyspora sp. NPDC002686 | reverse complement strand
GGCCGCGGGGAACGTGCGCGGGGACCGGGTCGACATGCGTGAGGCGGCCGTGGTCTCGGCCGTTGACCTCTACGACAGGGCCAACCAGGAGTTCCGGGCGAGGCAGGTCCAGGCGGCGCGCGGAGCGAAGGATGGGAAATTCGAGCGGGCGCGGCGCAAACTCGTCCGGGGGACCGACGAGCCGAATTACCTGATGAATCTCGATCCGGCGTGGTGGGAGACGCGATTCGCCAGCATGTTCCACGGTGCCCAGGTCCGCGACGACGGTGGCCGCGCCGGGTTGGTGTTCGACCGCATGCAGCGCGGTGCGGTCGAGATGCGGGTGTACAACGAGCGTCAGCTGGGTCCGGTGGCCGGAAACGCGCAGTGGGAGCAGCTGATCAAGTCCGCGCCGGTGGTGTCCCACGAGCACAGCGCCAGCAACTCGGCCGAGCTCGGCGCGACGTTCATCTACGGTGTGGGGGACGCTTCGGCCGCTGCTGGGGTGACGACGTCGGCTGGCGACGAGGAATCCCTGGCAGGTGCGACGAAGACGAGCGCGTCCAGGCAGATCGAGCCGGTACTGTTCACCGGCGACCTGGTGGTGCGGATTAGCGCAGATGCCTGGCAGCACTTGTTCGGGCAGCCCAACACCAAGTGGGATGCGATCAGCCCGTACCCGACCGGCGCGAGCGGCGACTTCATCGAGCTGGTCGTCCCGGACGGGGTGCTCTACACCAAACCGTCCGCACCCACCCGGATCGAGAACCTCGGCCCCGACCTGCCACTGCTGCGCGACATCGGGCAGGGCATGGACAAGAACGTCGTGGTCACCGGGTTCACCATCGATCAGGAGCAGCCCGCAGGCGGAGACGTGCCGGAAAGGACGTCGGACCGGGCGATCCGGGCGCTGGCTCACGCGGCACCGAAGCTGTTCCCCAATTGGGATCCCGGTTCGGGAACACCGCCACCGCTGTTCAACGAGACGCGCGGCCTGCGGCATCTCGATTCCCCGGCGGGCATTGACCAGGCGCTCAACGGCGGCTGGACTCGACAGTTCTTCGGTTCGGACTGGTTCGGAACGAGCTACTACCAGCTGTCCGTCCACGCGAGATCAGCTCCGGGCGACGTTCAGCGCGTCTACTACGACGATCCGAACGCCGGTGGGTATTCCGAGGTCAACGGTTCGCACGAGGTCGGCGACAGCAGTGCGCGCACAGCGTCGTTCGGCCTCGGGTTCAGCGTCGGCCCGGAAACGCCGGGCAAGGTGTCGCTGCTGCCCGGCTTACCGCTGGGCTGGTCCGCCGAAAGCGGAAGCGAGCAGTCCACGGGGCTGGAGGACTACCGGCAGGACCGGAGCGAAAGCAATGCGAGAGCCTCGTTGCGGGCACCGGTGGACCTGGAGTTCACCGTGCACAAGGTCGAGATGCCGCCGTTACCGCTGTCCACTGTCAGCGACGGTCACCTGGGGAAGCACTCGTACCGCCACCCGGACCAGCGGGAGATCGAGCTGCCGCCGGAACTGAGGACGGTGCGCGGTACGGCCGACCTGGACGCGCCGGAGTTCCTGCTGACCCGGCGTTTCGCAGCTGGGGCCGGTAGGCGACACGGGGACATCACCACGGCCGCCCGGAACACACCATCCTTCCAGGTCTCCAAGGCGCCCCGTGACGAGCAGCTGAGTGCGGACCTGGTGGAGGTGATCGCCGCGTCTCACGGCAATGCGAACCTGGTGCGGCGATGGTTCGGGCCCGCCACCCCGCACCGGGCAACGATCGATGCACTGCTCTCCCCGGACATGCAGGTCGCCAATCTCGGAGGTGACGGCCGCCTGCTCTCCAAAGACGGGTACACCGTGGAATTCCCGGTCCAGGACAAGTTCCAGTCCATCACGTACAAGGTCCAGGTCCGGGAGCGGTTGACCGATCCGCAGTTCCAGTTCGACTGGACAGAGAAGGCCCACACCTCGGAGGACGGTGAAACCCGCGCGGAGAGCAACTCGGACAACAACGGTCGCGGTCTGAGCTCCGGTGCTGGTGCCGCAGTGTTCAACAACCCCAGCTTCGGTGGACCCGAATCCAGTGCGGCGCGCGGGAAATCAACGTCCGAGGGCATGTCGAACGCGACTCAGCGGGCCCACTCGACCAAGATCCGCGGCGAAGTCTGGCACCGGTACACCGCGACCCGGAAGCTCGACGTCGTCGTCCACTCGAAGTCGCACCTGGCGCGCACCTGGACGGAACACCGCCTCGAAGGCGACAACGCGCTGGTCGGTACAACGCCGGTGGAATTCGACGTGAAGCGATCCGACTCCGAGCCCTTCGGCGGCCGGCAGCGGGGCCGCCGCAACGTCGGGGCCATCGGTGATTACCGAACGCAGCTTGCGGCCATTCCCGAGGAAGCGTCACCGCGGGATGCGGAGCAGGCCCCGGCACAGGACACGCTCGTTCTCGACCTTGACCGGATTGAGCCTGTTCACGACAACCTCCGGGCGCCGCTCGCGGCTATTGCCGAGGAATCGGAAGAGGAGGATGCTCCAGGGGCGTCGGGCGATGCTTCGGGTACCGATGCCGCGGCTCCGGCCCCGCCCTCGCAGGACGATGCGGTTGCCCATGAACTGACCGATTCCCAGCCGATCGCCGGTACCGTGAATCGCGCGATCATTCAAGGCAGCACCAACGCCGACTTCGTCCACGGCCGCGTCGATCTCGACGGGGTGAGACTCGAGGGGAAGATTTCGGGCAAGGTCGTCGGCAATTTCATCGGTCATCTGGACGGCAGCGTCACCAGGACGGACTCCAGCGGCAGGAAGGTCGTCGATTTCGTCCGCAATCGCCGGGTCAACGGTTACGGCGCGTTCTCCGGCACGATGAGCGGAATCGCCTTCGGCAAGATCTCCGGCGTGGTCAACGGGGTTCGGATTGCCTTCACCCCGGCGCCGCTCCGGTCGAACCCCACCAGTCCGGCCCCGCATCTCGCCGGAACCACAGACGACGGACGAATCGTCAACTACTGGCCGACAGAGGTAGTGCGGACGTTGCTGCTCAACCAACGCGGCGATTCTAGTGTGCTTTCCCTGGATGCCGAACCCGGTGAACTGGCACTGATAGCCAATTGGGCGTGGAAGTCCGATCAGCTCAACAGCTTCGTGCGTACTCTGCCTGGGGACGACGACACGGTCACCCTCTTGGACATCGATGATCTCCGTCACCGCCGGGGGGCGACTCCGTGGCCGCCGGGCGCCAAGGTGATCTGGATTTCCACGCATGGACTTCCGGGCAAGATCTCCCTCCACCTCCTCTCATCTGACGGCAGTGTTGTCAAGATCAACGTCGATGGTGAGGGCTTGTACCGGACGATCCGGGAGCTCCCGCAGTACCAGCACCTGCGTGGTAGCAACCCGAACCAGCACCTGGGTCTGTTGGTCTGCTACGCGGGAGTCTTGGGCGGATCGGCGGCCTTCATCGGGGCGGCTCGGCGCTTGGACAATGATCAGATGACCGTCCACGCTGGACTCGACTTGGTCGGTTACGGGCCGATCCGCGACGTAGGCTCGATCAGTCCGTACTTCCGCGTCCTGCGCAACGCCGGCGTGATCACCCACTTCCCCGATGGCTCCAGCCTCATCCGGGGCGAAACCATTCTGACGCCCGAGGAAGCCCGCGCGATCTCGGAATTCGAAGCCCCGTACCGGCAGCTGCGGCAGCAGTCTCTCGCGACTGGGTCTCGCGCGATCGAGTTCCCCGGGACGGCAGGGCCGGGTGGACGACCAGCCGTTGCGACGGAGAGCGCTTTTGCGCGTCCCCGCAGCGAGCCTGGTCAGAAGGGCGGTGGTCTTCGGATTGCGGGGATGGAGCGTGGTGAGTCGTCGGTGGTGCCGGAGCGGCTTGACGGTCATCAGGTTGCTGTTGTGCGGTCTGTTTTGGAGAAGCGATTCCAGTGGTCGATGTCGGTTGATGATCTGCATTTGAGGTATGCGGAGTGGCGTGCGCTGTGGGAGAGCGGGGAAGGGGCGACTCCGAGGAACGATTATGATTTGGCGAGGGCTGTCGCTTCGTTGAAGCAGCGGGGTTTGCCGGGTGGGGCGCCTCCGGTCGGTAGTACTAGCGGGTCTGGTTACGACAGGCACGCTAGACCGGGTTCGACGGTTCCGATCGCGGGGAGTTCAACCAACCCTGGTGGGATCAGTGCTCGTGGCGATCAGCGCAAGAGGATCTTGCTCGAGGGGGCTGCCTACACTTACGAGGCGATGCCCAGCACCGACGATTTCGTCCATGGCGTTTCGTTCCGTCGCCACAACAATTACTCGCTGACCAGCAAATCAGACATCTTGGTGCGGACGCTGCCCGGTGAGACCCCGGAGCAGGCGGCGGGGCGCACCAAACGGCCCGGCGGCGAGTCCAAGTTGCCCGGCCACGTTTTGTACCTGGACATCGGCTGGCGCGACGGTGCCTACGTCCTGGTGCGCGAGGAGGGCAGCGGTTCGGCGGAAATCCCCCCGTCCGTGCTGGGGCTCGTGGCCAGGAACTTGCGTGTGTTCCAGGATCTCGCCTGGGACGCGGACGATCTCACCGTCGTTGTGCTTTCGGCGCCTAAGAGTGCGCTGCGAGGCGTTTTTGAGGAACTGCGTAAAGTCCGCCAGGACGTCGTTGTCATGGGCAATGACGGGAAGGTCACTCAGCTGGCGGACGGGAGGTTCGGTGTCGAGGACAACCGGGGCTGGTATTCCTACAGCGATGCGAACCGGTCCAGTAAAGCGGTCTATTCCATGGGCAACGTCCGTAACATTCGCTTCTTCGAGAAGTACTTGCCGGATTCGAGGTTCATTCCGGATAACGACCGGCCGGTGAAGGTGACCGACGGTCGCGGGAAGGAGCAGAAGCTCTACCCGGAGGAAGCCGCGCCGGAGGCGGTGTTCAAGATGTCCGCTGGCGGGGTCACGTGGATCAACGGCCTCACCTTCATCCACGAATCGCGAGAAGTGCAGATCGACAGGACGGTGAGCTCGAACCTCGACGGTATTCGGGACGTGGTGCGCACCCGGGACGGCGAGGCGCTCAAAACAGAGCAGCTATTGAAGCTGCGGAAAAACCCGGCGAACGATCCGGCTCACCGCAAGGCTGCAGCGCCTTGGCCGCTCGTGGTGCGCAGGATCACCGACGTCGGAACGGGCGCCACCGGGCTCTTTCGGGTCGGCCCCAGTCTGCTCAGCACGCACGGAAATAGCAATGAGATCAGCATGCACGTCGCCCACTTCGGCGGGAGTGTGGATATGTCCGGGGGCACGTTCTTGTACGTGCTCGTTCAGCGCCCGGAGTTCCAGGAGATGTACGCGGCGAGTCCCGGTCGCGAGTTGCTGCTCACGGTCTGCAAGATCGGTGGGAAGCAAGCCCAGGCGCTGCCTGACTGGGCGAAAATGGCGCAGGCGATGGGGCTGCCCAATGAGTTCTTCGCCCCAGCAGGCACTGTCGCCGTGGGAAACGCCGTCACGGGGAAATATGTGCCCACTCTTGTCGTTGAGGACAACAAGGGGTGGGTATCCAGCTACGTCGCTGATGACGGGACACGCAAGATCCGCGACTACCCCGATACCCGGTACACCGACCATGAGCAGCAGACTCTCCCCTTCGGAGACGATTCAGAGAGTGATTGGCTTCCCGGCAGCGGACGTGTTCCGCCGGGTCGCCGTGGCGATGATTCCGGTCGGCCGGTCCCGCGCCGGGGCAGCGGCGAGGAGGCAACTCCGGCCGGTACGCCGGAGCTCTCCTTGACCGCTAGTGCGGAATCGGCCCAGCCGCGACAGGACGGTACTGATCTCCGGCCGATTGCTGATCCCGGCATTCACGCGATCGCTCGAAGCGGCACGGACCTCGTCCACGGCAGCGCCGATCTCGTTGGGAGGAGACCTGAGAGACAGCCGGGGTTGGTCGGCGGTGTGTCCACGGCCGCAGTCGGTGGCGGTATCGTGCCTTCATCTCGTGCTGGGCAGTCCCGTGTCTCGCAACGGCTTGAGATTCCCCGTTCTGGTACCAATGCCGACTTCCTGCATGGAAACGTCAGTCTTCAAGGGGTGAGATTCGAGGGGGGTATTACGGGTTCGGTCGTCGGTAAATTCACCGGAATGTTTGACGGCACGTTAACTGTGACGAACTCCAATGGCAGGCCGATCGCCAGTCGCTTCCGCGATCTTTGGGTCAACGCTAGCGGTCGTTTCGACGGAACAATGGACGGAACCGCCATCGGTCATATTGTCGGCTGGGTAAATGGCGCTCGGATTGCTTTCACTCCGGATTTTCCTCGTTTGAATCCCGCTAGGTCGACCCCACGCCTCTCTGGAACATTGAAGACTGGGGGGCAATTAGTTCACTACTCACCGCAGGAAGTTGTCCGGTCGTTGATGTTCAACCGCGATGGCGGTCCCAGTGGCCTCTCGATGCACATCGAACCCAGTTATGTGGAAGGTATGGGTACGTGGGCGCGGTCGTTCACCCAGCTCGGCAACTTCATGCGAACTCTTCCCAATGAGTTGCTCATTCCTGAATTCATCACCAGCGCCGAACGTCGGATGCGCAGCGTGCCGACGTCGTGGCCGGCAAGTGCCAACATGATCTGGATTGCCACACACGGATGGGTTTCCGCGCAGGGAGTGAACAAGTTTGAAGTCCACCTTCTTTCTTCCGATGGAAGTATCGTCGATATTGACGTCCTTGGGTCGGGACTTTACCGGACCATCCGGGAATTTCCTCAGTACGAGTTCCTCCGCGGTACCGATCCGAACCTGCATTTGCTGATGTTGATCTGTCATGCGGCAGGCGGGAGTGGATCGGCGGCATTCACCGACGCAGCCCGCCGATTGGACAACGATTACATGACCGTGCACGCTGCGCGGGAAGAAATCGGAAACGGTCCGTGGGATGGCCGCTCGGGTCGTCCTTACATTCTTGTGGCGCACAACGCTGGTCTGATAACCCACTACCCCGACGGATCCAGCAGCGTCCGGAATGAGACCATCCTGACGACCGATGAAATCCGTGCGATCGAACTCGAGATCCCGAAGCGGCCGCAGCCGCCTGCGATTCGACGGCCTCTCGTGGTCCACGAAACTACCCATGGCAAGTTCTCGAAGGCTGGCGCCCAGGTGCAGCGGAGAACTTATGATGAGGAAGTAACTCCGGCGCTGGATTCCGGGGGAGGTGGCAAGACCCCGCAGAACGCTCCGGCCGAAATTCCGGGCGATGGGCGGGTCGCTGAGCGGCTTCAACCCGAACTGGACGCAGACCGGATTTCGGATTCCGATGATGCAGAAGGTGACTCGGGTAATACGGCTTCCGAGAGTCCGATGCTGTTCCACATCGGTAGCGGGGACAGCGTCCTGCGTACCTCTCGGCCGGGTAGTTCGGTTCAATCGCTCACAAGCCTTGGTGTTTCGGAGCGTTCGGTAAGCACCGCCGCCGAGTCCGCCTCCGGTGGTATTCCCGATTCGCGAACCGAAGATGCCCGTCAGAGCGAGGCGCCGTCTGATCAGGAGTCGACGCGCGTCTGGTCGGAGCCCGGCGATTTCTTGTCGGCCGGGTCGGATTGGCCGATGGTGGCCGCTGAGCAGGGTACCGTGCGCGAGGAAGCTGGAGCGAGTGGTGCGGAGTCTGCTTTCGATGCGGCCTCCGGTCGGGGCGGGCAGGCTGCGGGGATATCGAGTGCGCAAGAGGTGAGTTCGCAGAGCGAGTCGGTTCCCGCTACTGACACCCGCGGGGTGTCGGCGCCTGCCTTGCAGCGGACGTTCGAGCAGTTTAAGGCCAGCTATCTGGATGGGTTCGGATCGTTGCCACCTGTGGGGCCGACGTCGCTCTACGCCGTCGTGCCGTATGCCGGTGGCCCCGAACAGCTGCGGGCCGACACGATCTCGGCGGGGATCGAGCAGTTCCGATCCGAAACGACGGCTGAAAACACCTTCGACGCTCAACCGGCCACCGAGCTTGCTCTGAAGGCGCAGCAAGAAGCGGACGTGCCCCCGCTGGCGGTCGCGCTGGCGGAAGGGCCGTACCCGCGCTCTGGGCGCATCGGGCACACCGGTGAGCTCGTGGCAAGACTGATCGCGACCAATCTCGGGCGGCCGCTTCAGATCAAGCATGCGGACAACTCCGTCAGGAGGTTCGAGCCGTTCGAGCCGGCGGCGTCGTCGGAGTCCGATCTGGTCGTGGACGTGCAGCACATGCCGGCGCAGGACCAGCAAACGCATCCGCCGGAAGTGCTCAGCATGCAGACCTTCGTCGCTCCTGCGAACCGAGTGCAGAAGCGGCCGGCGCAGAGTCGACGGCAGCAGCGACAGCGGCTGCAGGAGCGAGTGCAGCGGCGAGGAGAGCAGCAGCAACAGCAACAACAGCAGCAGCAACAGCAACAACAGCAGCAGCAACCGCAAGTGGTTAGCGCGCAGACCTTTGTCGATCAGCACGGCCAATTCGACGTTAAAGCGGCGAACGACTTCATGCAGCAGTACTACCCCGGTGTTCAGCAGATCAACAAGCAGAACTGGGACAACGGCACTGCGGGGCACGACAACAACTGCGGGTACTGCACGGTCGCCACCGCGACCCACCTCAAGGGCAACAACCCGTATCAAGTGGACCCGGCGACTCCGATGACGTTGAACGCCGTGGAGAACGGCGCGGCCTTGAACGGCTATCCCGGTCGCAAGTTCCAGCAGGTTCCTGGTGGGTACAACCAGCTCAGCCATGAGGTCAGCCAGCAGCCGCCGGGATTCGTGGCGTCCGTCGGGGTAACGTGGAAAGGCGCGCCGATCGGGCACTTCTTCAACGTGCACAAGCACCCCAACGGTGCAGTCGTCTACCTCGACGGGCAGGACGGTTTACCGGCTGACATCAGCAAGCCGCCAAACGAGCTGTATGCGATGGAGTACTGAGCCCCTCCCCGAACCTCTTCAGTCGACGTAGAATCGAGCAGTTAGCGAGATGATCGACCCGATCAGCACCGCAGCCACCTGGCTGGAGCACGTCTACGGGGGCCGCGTCGGTGTCGTCGGCACGGCGCCGATCGCCGAGGGCGAGCACAGCTGGTTGGTCGGGTGCGGAAGTCGCGAGGCCGCTGCGGAGCCCATGCTGGCCTGCACGATCGCCGTCCCGAAGGATGGCCGCGAGCCCTTCCCGGTTTCGAACTCGGCGCCGATCGACGAGCTGCTCAACCTCGCCCCTGCGCAACGGCCGGTCGTGCCCGGGCAGGAACCGTGGCGCTGGCGGGTCAACGCCCGGAACTGCGTGGTCGCCATCGACGCCGTTCTGCAGGGCGCCGGAGCGAGCGCGTTGCCGTGGCGTCCGGCCGACGAACGGCCGGCCTGGTGGACCCGGCTGCTGGCGGAGCACTTCCCGGACGCGACCACGACGACGCACCAGGACTGGGCCGCCGCGCTCAACGCCATCGCCGCCGCCGGACCGGGTTCTTGCGCGGTGGTCTGGTTGCGCCGCAGGTTCCGGGATGCCGAGGTCACCGGCCACTTGCTGTACGCCAAGCACGTGGACGGCGCGGTGCTGGTGCTCGATCCCCAGCACGGGATGCCCGCTGAGCTGAAGGATTCGGAGGTCCACGAGCTGACCGTCGCGGTGTTCCACCGGGAGCCCGCGAGCGCCGAACCCATCTCGGCGCCCTGGCAGGTCGCGGCCACCGATGTCGGCTCGGCGGTGGCCAAGGCGACGGCCTGGCTGAACGCCACCTACGGCGGCGAGGTCACCCTCGTTTCCCCGGCTGCCGAGGACGAGTTGCGCCGCGGCTGGCTGTTCGCGTGCACCACGGAGACGTTCAAGCGCACCGGCGACTGGCGCGATCAGTTGCTCGATTCCGCGCTCGTCGTCCCCAAGCGCGCGGAGGAGGAACCGTTCGGGCTGCCCAACGGGGATCCGTGGACGTTCCTCGAACGGTGGGACGCCAACGAGCAGAACTTGCCGTCGCCCCCGAACCCGGGCGCGGCCGCCTGGTACCGGCCGACGATGCAGGAGCTGGGACGGGTTCTCGGCACCAGCCACCACGTCGATTGGGCCGGGGTGATATCCGAGGTGGCGACGCTGCCACCGGGCGCCGCCGCCGTGGTGTGGGTGCGCCGGAAGGACCGCCGGGGCCGGGAGACCGTGGGAATGCTCCTGCCGACCGCGAACGAGGGCGGGCGGGTCCGCATCGCGGACCCCCAGAACCCCACCGCCGTGCCAAAGTTGGAGAACAGCCCCTTCAGCCTACTCCTCATCACTTATGCAACGCACCGGTGAGGGAAGTCCCTGTTTCGCCACACCGGTGACGGGTTGTGATGCACGATCGAGCTGACCGCGGTGAGATCGCCTTGTCGGTCGACAACAACATGGGATGGGTGGAGAGCTACCTCGCGGACGATAGAACCCGGAGGACCCGCGACCACCCCGGTACCCGGTACACCGACGACGAGCTGAAGAACCTGCCGTTCCGGGATTCTAGGAGGCGAAGGTGATTCCGGCAGGCAATCGAACAGGAGCGATGATGCAGGACGAAACCTCGGTGTCCGAGGGCGTCGGCGAGCGGAAGTGGGTGCTTGTTCTCGACCCGGCGTGGCGGCCCGCGGTGGAAGGCGAGGCTCCGCCGGTGGAGGCGGTCATCGGTGCTTGGCTGCTGGAAGCCGACGGCAGCACAGGACCGTTCCAGCCGAACCCTGACTACGTGCCGGCGGACGAGGATTCGCCCACCGACCCGGTCGACGCCGCCGTGCGGCTCGTGGTACGTGGTGAGTACAGCGAAACATCCGTGCTGTCGGCGATGCGGGACGCCATGTTCGGCATCGCCCTGGACGAGCAGGGCGCGGCGATCGTGACCCAGTCGCCGGACGGATTCCCCGTCGTGTTGGTGGCGACCGCTCCCGCGCACGCCCGGCGGCTGGAAGTGCCGTCTTGGCAGGAGATCAGCGCACAGGACCTGGCCGATTCGTTGCCGGAGTCCGGTCTTGACCTGCTGGTCAACCCGGCCGCCCCAGCATCGATGCGGGTCGTCGCGACGTCGTTCAAAGCAGCCGTCGCAGAGGCCGCCGCTGGTGGTCCACTGCCAGAGCCTCCGTTCGGTCAGTCGTGAACGCCGCGCAGGACGGCGGTCTGGTGACGCTGATCGTCGATCCCGGCTACGAATCCGAGGACGGGCAGGTGCCGGAGGTGGCGATCGTCGGAGGCTGGTACATCGACCCGGAAGGCGATGTGAGCCACTTCCGCTCGAACCGCGCCTACTTGCCGTCGAGCCCTGAGCTGCCGACCGACCCAGTCGACGCCGCGCTCCGGCTCGTCATGCGCGGGGAGTCCGACGCCGACCAGTTCGTGGCGATGCTTCCCGAGGCCACGTTCTGCATCGGTCTCGACGAGCGGGGTTCGGCCATCGTCACCCGCGATCCGGACGGCCAACAGACCGTGCTGGTGGTCACCGCCTTGGCGCATGCGCACCGGCTGACAGTCCCAGCCTGGACGGAGATCACCGCCAGGCAGCTGGCTGACCTCCTGCCGGTGGAAGGCGTCGACATCTTGTTCAACCCCGGTGCCCCGGCGTCAGTCCGGCTCGGGGCCGATGAGTTGCGCAAGGCCATCGGAAGCGGCAACTGAGGGAATACCCCCGGACCACTGATCACCGCCGGTGTACGTCCGAACGGCGGCGAGTAGAAACCGATACTCGTCACGAGTTCGGCAGGGGAGTGGTGATCCTTCATGGAAATGAGCAAGGTGCTGGAACGAGTTGCGGAGGAGGCCGCTCAACTGCGCGGCGCGGGGATGGTGATGGACTACATCCCGGCGCTCGCGGAGGTCGATCCGGACCATTTCGGCATCGCGCTCGCCGAACTCGATGGCAGCGTCCTCGGCGTCGGAGACTGGGAAACGCCCTTCTCGGTGCAGAGCATCTCGAAGGTCTTCACGCTCGCGCTCGTGCTCGCGGGCAGCGACGAATCGTTCTGGCAACGGGTCGGCCGCGAGCCATCGGGGAGCGCTTTCAACTCGCTGGTCCAGTTGGAGCACGAACGGGGAATCCCGCGGAATCCGTTCATCAACGCAGGTGCGCTTGCCGTCACCGATGAGCTGATCTCGATGGTCGGCGACGCCAGCGGCGACCTGCTCGCGTTCCTGCGCGAGGAAAGCGGCAATCCGGACTTGGAGGTAGACGAGAACGTCGCGGCCTCTGAAGCAGCTCATGCGGACCGCAACCTCGCACTGGCCCACTTCATGGCCTCGTATGGCACTCTGCGCAATCCCGTGGCGACCGTGCTCGACCAGTACGTTCGGCAGTGCTCGATCGCGATGAGCTGCCGGGATCTGGCGCTGGCCGCTCTGTTTCTGGCCGACCGTGGCTTTCGACGGGACGGTTCGGCTCTGCTCAGCTGCCGGCAGGCCAAGCGGATCAACGCGATCATGCTCACCTGCGGGACCTACGACGCGGCCGGGGAGTTCGCCTACCGCGTCGGAGTCCCGGGCAAGAGCGGAGTCGGTGGCGGGATCCTCTCGGTGATCCCGGGCAGGTGTGCGGTCGCGGTGTGGAGCCCGGGGCTCGACAAGCGCGGCAATTCCGTGGTCGGGATGGCCGCTCTCGATCACTTCACCACCCTGACCGGCTGGTCGGTCTTCTGAGCTGATGAGCTCGCGAACTTCCCGGGAGGAGGGCGCTGATGAGCGGAGATCCGGATCTGGAGACGCCGGAGGTCCCGGACGTCGTGAGGGGCGGTTGGATGTTGCTGACCGACCAAAACTGGGAGCCAGAATCTCCGGATGACACAGTGCCGACCGAGCTCGTCCTCGGTGGCTGGCCGTCCTATCCGGATGGATCCTGGGGCCTGTTCCGGGCGAACCCCGCCTACCAGCCCACCACCCCGGACTCCCCGACAGATCCAGTGGACGCGGTGCTGCGGGCGATCTCGCGCCACGGCTACGGGGCCGACCAGCTGTTGTCGGTGCTGGAGGGGAGCGCGCTGGAGATCGCGCTGGACGATCAAGGCGTCGCGATCCTGGACCGCGCACCGGATGGCGTTCCTTCTGTTCTCGTCGTCACCTCCGCGGTGCACCGTGCTCGGTCGACGGCGGCAGATTGGCGCGGTACCGACATCCGCGAGATCGTCAATGCCTTGCCGGCCAGCGGGGTCGATGTGTTGTTGAACCCGAACTCGCAGGCCTCGATGCGGATCGGCGCGGATGCGCTGCGCGCGCACTTGGCCGAGTCGGCAATGGCCGAGCGCGGAGAGGTGCGCACCGAGACTTGAACCGGAACGCATCCATGAGGGAAGTCCCCATGTTGGTGGCGTCAGCTGCTGTTGCGGGGCGAGACGCGGACGGAACCGGCTATGACTGTCATGGCGGCGCAAAGCAGGAAGGCGTGTCGCCGTGCGGTGAGTATGGAGGAACCGGGAACGTGAGCCAGAACGTCATCGTGGTCACCCAAGGCACTGGCCATGGGCACCGCAGCATCGGGGACGCGATCGAAAGCGCGTCCGATGGTTCGGTGATCGTGGTGGGGCCTGGTCGCTACACCGAGAACCTGGTGCTGACCAAGGCGATCACCATCACCGCCGAGGACGGTGCGGGCACGGTGCGCATCGTCGGGCAGCGTGGCGTCGCAGTCGCGGTGGCCGCGGACGCCGCGGCGCTGTCGGGGATCACCGTCGACTCAATGGACGGGGAGAACCCGGCCGTCCTGGTGGCCACCGGGCAGCTCACCCTTACCGAGTGCGAGGTGCGCTCCAGCGGCTGGGCGGCGATCTACGCGCAAAGCTCTGGCAGTGTCCTGATGCGGGAGTGCGTGGTCCGCAACCAGGTCGGTGCCGGAGTCGTGGTCACCTCGGACGCGGGGAGCGTGCTGGATTCTTGCGAACTGCTGGAACTGGGCACCTCTGCGGTGGTCGTCGCCGACGACGGGAACCTGACCGTGCGGTCCTGCGCCGTGCGCGGGGCCGCGGGAAATGGGATCTGCCTGAACGGCCGGGGGCGCCTCGTGGTCGCTGACACGGTCGTGACCGGCCCTGCCAAGCCTGCCGTCGCGGTGGAGCAGGAGGCCCAGATCAGCGCGACTCGGCTCAACGTCAGCGATTGCAGCGGTATCGGCTTCTACCTGGCGAGTTCGGAGTCGGTACAACTCGAGGACTGCTCGGTCGAGAAGGCCGGTGCCGAGGGTGTGTACGTCGCGAACTCCTGCGCGCCGGTCCTGCGCTCCTGCCAGGTCCGCGGCTCGCGATGGCGTGGACTGTTCTTCGCCGACCGGTCCTCCGGTGAAGTAACCGGATGCGAGGTGTCCGATGTGGATGGTGTCGGGATCGGCGTTACCGAACGCAGCGTCACCGAGTTCGACAAGACCACGGTGCTGAGCTGCACCGGAGGCGTCCGCGTGGACGAGGACTCCGATCCGTTCTTCCGCCGGTTGCGGGTCGTCGGCAGCGACGGTGCGGCGATCCAGGTGCACGGACGCGCCCGCGGCCGGATGGAGAACGTGGAGATCGACCGGGCCGGCGAGTCCGGCCTGGAAGTCCTCAGTGGCGCTCGGCCCTCGATCACCGGGTTGAGCCTGCGCCGCGCCGGCTCCGTTGGGGTGAGCGTCAGCGAGGCGGCCCTGGCACTCAGCGACTGCGACATCACGGAATCGGCCGGCGACGGCGTGTACGCGGGATCGGGCGCGGATCTGTCCTTGCGGCGCTGCAGGGTCAACGGCAGCGGCGGGATGGGCTGCCGGTTCGACGAAGGCGCTTCTGGCTCTGTCGTGGAGTCGGAGTTCACCAACGGCGCCGCGGACGGTGTGCGGCTGGAAACAGAGGAAACGGTGCGGCTGGCGGGCTGCACGGTCCGGGAGAACCGAGGCAGCGGAGTTCGCCAACTGCGACCGACCGCGAAGATCACCGTGGAGAACCTAGTCAGCGGTGGGAACGGTGCGCAGGACGCCTACGGCAGTTCTGCCGCCGCGACAGCCGAACAGGACGCCGAACCGCCGGTGCAGCAGGTCCGCGATCGGGCACCGAGTGCAGCCGACCCTCTAGGCGAGCTGAACCGGTTGGTTGGGTTGGAAGGCGTGAAGCGGGAAGTGCTCTCGCTGGTCAACCTGAACAAGATGGCTAAGCGGCGGGTGGACGCCGGCCTGTCCGCGCCACCGATGGCCCGGCACCTGGTGTTCGCCGGTGCGCCCGGCACCGGCAAGACCACGGTCGCCCGGCTCTACGGCGAAGTCCTTGCCGAGCTCGGTGTGCTGCGCTCCGGTCACCTGGTCGAGGTGGCCAGAGCCGACCTGGTCGCGCAGATCATCGGAGGTACCGCTATCAAGACAACCGAAGCGTTCAACAGCGCGCTCGGTGGTGTGCTGTTCATCGACGAGGCCTACACGCTCAGCTCCGGGCGCGGCGGTACCGGACCGGATTTCGGCCGGGAGGCCATCGACACGCTGGTCAAGCTGATGGAGGATCACCGCGATGACGTTGTGGTGATCGCTGCGGGCTACTCGAAGGAGATGCAGCAGTTCCTCGGTGCGAACCCCGGCATGGAGTCCCGGTTCAGCCGCACCATCGAGTTCGCCAACTACACCCCGGACGAGCTGGTCACGATCGTGGAGTCGCAGTGCCGCAAGCACGACTACGAGCTCGATCAGGAGGCGGGGCAGGCGTTGCTGGCCTACTTCGAGGCGATCCCGAAGGACGGCACGTTCGGCAACGGCCGCACCGCGCGGCGGGTGTTCGAGGGGATGACCGATCGGCAGGCTTCCCGGCTGGCAGCGGACAGCTCGGCGCAGTCGGCGGACCTGACCGTGCTGAAGGCCGTAGACCTCGATCCCGTCGGCACCTGATTCGGAGACCGGGCAAGAGGATTGAGAACAGACGCTCCGGGATCTGCGAACGGTCCAGAATTCGCCTGCTGCGACGAGATTCGTCGTCGTAACAGCTGCGGCCGCATCGATCGAACCTCAGCGCCCAGCTGGACTCCGGGTGTCCAACTCGTTGTATGCCAATACACGCAGTGTGGGGCTTTCCTCGCCAGGCGAACGCCGACAACCAGCGGCGGTCCAAGCGCCGAGGGTGGGTTGTGCGCTTGACAGCGCGTGCAAGAAAAAGATCAAAACCCAGGATCAATGACAGCCGCTTAGCGTGTCGCCGAGGGTTCGTCACCCGCACTGGAGCTTTCGGCTCCCGTCGCTTCCAGCTGTTCCGCGTTGGTGGTCCCCTCGGATACGGCGGAGCGCGCCGAGTCGTCGTCGGCCGAGAGTAACACCGGAAACTGAATCGGCGCACCCACGAGGTCGACGACCTCGCGAAGGTCGGCGCGCAACTGATCGTCGGCGAGCCCGAGGACCTGAATCCGCACCCGCGCGAGCTGCTCGTGCCGCAGACCCGACAACAAGTCCCGCAACGCCGCAGGCATGTCCTCGGGCAGTGGTGCGCACGGCCAGCCGAGCGTGATGGTCAAGTGATCCACTTCGAACGCCAGTCGATCAGCGGAACCGGGCTTTGCGGCCTGCGATGCGGGCAGCAGGCAAAGCCCGGAGGGCACCACCTTCGCCACGACTTCGTGCGGCCCTGGTTGCTGACCGGCCGCAGAACTCCTGCGGTACTGCAAGGGCCCAGATGCCACCCAGCCGCGCGGCGGAGCGGAAGCTTGCACCGGAAGCACCTGCCCGTCCGGAGTGTGCCTCAGGAGGGTGGAAAAGGGTTGCCACGGTGAGCTTTCGGGGCCGCTTGGGACGACCACGTACTCCGACCTGTCCCAAGTCCTGACCAGTCCGGTGGTGCTGATCACGTCGTGGCCGGCGAGCGCGGCGAGTTTCCCGAGCCACTCGGCAACGGCAGTCCGAGGATCAGCCGGCACGAGTTGGATCCGCTGTCGCAATCGCCACGGGAAGCGGGACAGCAACGCCGCGACTTGTCGAGGCTCGATCGGTTCGTCCTCTGGGGAGCCGAGGACGAACCGGGGGTGCACGTGTGAGACGGCCACCACGTGGCTGATCGCGAACGCGGCGCTCATCGGCGAAGCCGACACAGCCAGTCCGGCCGGTATCGGGCGGGTGTGCAACTCGCCGTCTCGGACGACCCCCCGGGGCAGCAGGTTCTCCCACTCGGGGCGAGGGTAACGAGTACCGCGCAGTTCACGGACCTTCCCGGGGGAGAACCGCACCCAGCTGTGGTCGTCGGTGCCTGCGAAGATCGAACTGCCGGGCACGAACGTCAGCGGCCCGTCCGGGGCGAAGACATCCGCGCGGAATTCACGCGAGATCTTCTGCGCGAGTGCCTGGCCGCGTCCGTTACCCTGGCCTGCTCCGGCCAGTGCCAGGAACAGCCGAGAGCGGCCCGAACTCTGGTGGGGAGTGGCTGCTTCCAGCGCCATCCAGCATGCCTGGCGCAGCGCTGGACGGAATGCCTTGGACCGGATGGCGCGAGCTGATGCGAGCACGAGACCATCTCCTGCCGCGACCGGGATCGTGCGGAACAGCTGGTGCTCGGCCACGTCACCGTCTGCGGTGTGCAGGATCAGCACCGACGGCCCGTGCTGCTCCAGGACCAGGTCGCGCACCTGTTTTGAGGCGGATTCAGGTGCCGGTACCAACCCCGCTTTCGGTTGCGGATGTTCCAGGACATCGTGGCTGCGCATGCCGGAAGACCTTCGTGGGCTCGTAAGTGCTGACCGGACCCGTGGCGGAGTGGATTACGCGGTGCCTTGGCTGAGCTTTTCCGTCACCGCGGGGGTGGGACCAGGCACCCGGTCGGTCTCGTGGTCCGATACCGGGAGTGTCCTGGCGAAGACAGGAACTACCACTGCGGCCACCACGATGTGCATCAGCATGAGAGCCACGACGCCGACAACGCTGGCGCCGTCGATGAAGAACAGCGGGATGTCGGCGAACAGCGAGAGCACGAGCACTGACGGTACTAGCTTCGCGAGCAAGGACTTCGGGTTCTTCGCCTTGGCGTGGATCAATGTCCATCCCGCGGCTGCTGCGATCACGCCCAGTGCCGTCAGGGTGATGTAGGCCATGGGCTGCAGCCCGATGACGGTGGAGGGCGAGGCGCCCAAACCTTGTGCGGCCAGCGAAATCGCGGTGTTCAGCGCGGATGCCACGGCGATCGAGCTGACAATTCCCAGCGCCGCCGTCTTCATGTTGGTCTTCATCGCGTCCATCGCTCCCGTTATGTCCGAGTCCGCGGCGATGCCTTGGACGAGTGGAACCTGCCCGTTCACGCTAGGTCGGACGGGCAGATCTCCGGCTGGTTCTCGGTCGACGGCCCTCAGAAGACGGGGATTCATTCACCGGCCTGGTCACGCGTAAGGAACCAGTTGTCAGACCAGTTGCTCCGGTAAGCGCAATCGCAGCACATCCAGACAATTCAGACATATTCTGCGTCGTTGGTCTCGGTTTTATCGCGAGGTCGAGAAACGACTGGTGACAACTTGCTCGAACGCAATCACGATGTAATTCTGCGAACCGAGCGCCCGGTGGCGGGTTCTCCCGTCTTCCTGAGCGTCCCAGGAGTCCGCGGCCGAGGCACGTTTCGCCATCCGAGATTTCAGCGCCGGACTTGCGCCCGAGGAGTTTGGAGGCATCGGTGGAGCTCTTCGGTCGGGAGGCTGAACTGGCGGCGCTGCTCTCCCATAGCCCTCGGGCCTCGTCTAGGGGCGGATTCGTGCTGGTCCGGGGCGAGGCTGGCGTGGGTAAGACGGCCCTGCTTTCCGCGGCGACGGAGTCCTGGCGCAAACAAGGCGTTGTCGTGCTCGAACCCACCTGGGAGGACGGTGCTGGCGCCCCCAACTCGTTGGATTTGGGTGCCCTGCAGCAGGCCGTGAGGGAGCACTTCGAGGAGTTCGGCGATCCGGGCGTCAGTCACGCGCTCAACGCGATCACCCGGCTGGCGGCGAGTGGACCTGCGGTCGCGTTGGGGCCGGCGGTGCGGAAGCTGTTCCGGAGTCTGACGTCGAGCAGGGGAGTGGTGCTCGTACTCGATGCGCCCACCGGGCTCAGTGACTTCTCCCTACTGGAGGCAGCTCGTCGGGAGGGCTGCCTGATCGTCCTTGCGCTCACCAACGGCGTGGAGCCGGTCGCCGTTTCCGACCACGCGACCTTGGTGGCCGATCTCGTGCTCGACCTCGATCCGCTACCTGACGAGCACATCGACCGCATGATCGGCAAAGCGGTGAACGCACAAGTGGACGACCGGCTGCTCGTCGCGTTGCGCGCGTCGCTGGGTCCACTCGCCGGCAATCCGGGCACGGTGCTGGGGTCACTGGAGGCGTTGCGCGAAGCTGGCCGCCTGACCACGGTGATCAACCACGTCTGCCTCATCCGGGCTGATCAGCCGATTCCACTACACCCCGGCCATCCGATGCTGCAACAAGCCCGCAAACTCGGGCCGTTCGTCGAGCAGACTCTGACGCTCTTGGCGGCGATGGGCCCGCTTGATCTGCCCGCGCTCGCCTCGCTCCCCAGAACCGTGCTCAAGGGCGTCCACCGCTTCGGGCGGGCCGTGGACGAATTGATCGAGTCGGGCCTGCTGGTGGTCGATCAGGCGGGGAGGATCGGTCCGGCGTGCCCGGCGGTGGAAGCCGCGGCTGTCCAGGGCCTGGCCTCGGAGGTTTCCAAGACGATCTACGACGAGGTGATCGATGCTGGCGCCTACGTCGAGCCAGTCCTGGCCAGGGATTCGGTGATGTCGGACGGCGCGCGGCGGACCAGCGGTTTTCGGGGAGGGCCGGATGACCGCTGGGAGGCTGTCAAACGGGAGGTTCGGGAGGTTTCCGAAGGAAGCCCGCTCTTCGCCGACGGGTTGACCAAGGCGCTGCACCGCGCATTGGGAGAAGGTCACTTCGACGTCCTTGGCCGGTTGGTCGAGGAGTTCGCTTCTGCCGCTTCGATCAGCCCTGCGGTGCACGCAGACCTAGCCTCGGCGTCACTGCTCTCGGCGTTGCACACCGGCCGTCCAACCCCGTCTGCCGTGGCCGAGCAGGTGTACTCCGGCGAGGCCGGGACCGTGAGAGCTGCGTTCGAACGCTGGTGGTTCGGTGAAGGCGTGCACAACGAAAGCCGACCTCCGGTCACGGCGAGCAGCGCCGGCGACGCAGCGAGTGGCTCTTTGTTGACGGACTCCGAACTGGATCTCATCGCGCATGCGTTCGCCGGTGACTTCGACGCCTGTCAGGCCGCGCTCGTAAGTTTGCGCCCTGGACGTGCGGTGACGTTGGCTGACGTCACCAAGATCATCGACCGGGGGTTGGGAGGCGATCTGCAGATGGTGTTGGAGATCGTCCTCGAATCGAGGTACGGCGTCCCTGCCGAAGGGCCGGTGGCCGCCTACCACCAGGTGGCCCGCGACTACATGCTCGGCCGGTGGCCGCAGGCCCTGTCCATGTGCCGTGAGCTGGAGGTCGTCGGTCCCGTCCCGACGCAGCTGCACCACCGCTCGAAGTTCCTCGCTGCGGAGATGTCAGGGATGAGGGGGGACCGGAAGCAGTCTGCCGAGTGGTTGGCTTCGGCGTCGCGCGCCGATGGCTTCGCCGCCATGCGGACGTGGGCCAGCCATTGGCAGGCCATCGAGGAGGGCGGTTTGTCCCAGTCGCTCCAGGCAGTGCTCGATACCGCCGAGGCTTGCGAGCGGGCTGACGGCTGGTTGAACGATCGGCAGCGTTTCTGGGCGGGTTTCATGCTCAGCCGAGGTGTTGAGTGCGCGAGCGAGTTGGATCGGTTGGGCGAGGCGAAAGAGCTGGTGGGCAAGCTCGAAGTGCTCCAGCAACACCGGGTGCTGCCCTTTGCGGAGGAGACAGTTCTGTTCGCGCAAGCGATCGCTCACCGAAATTTGCTGTGCGCCAAGGCGTGCGCGGAGATCGCGCAGGCCCGGGAACACCCGTTGTTCCAGGCGAAGGCGTGCATGATGGTAGGACGGCTCGGCGAAGCTCCGCGGCCGTGGCTGCACGAGGCGTATCGGGTGGCCAAGCGCATGGAGGTCCGGCCCATGCTGCTCAGAATTCTTGGCGCGATGCGCTCCGTGGGTGTGACTGTGCCGCGCGCTCGTGCGGAGCGCGCGGCCTTCTCCGAGGTCGAGCTCCGCATCGTCGAGTTGCTCCGGGAGGGCTGGACGAACCGGCAGATCGCCCGGGACGTCCAGGTGACGGAGAAGACTGTGGAAAGCCACTTGACGAGGTTGTTCACCAAGACCGGTTGCCGCTCCAGGGTCGACCTGGTGGCGGCGAGCCTGGCTGGACGCGTTCCGGGAATCCCGGATTGATCAGGGCGGGGCGGCCGCATTGATCACGAAGTGAGCGATGCGACTGGCAACGATGCCAGCGACGTGCTGGGGGAGCGTCTTCAGCCACGGCCGCAATGCGGAAATATCGCCGGGACCGATAGTGGTGGGTATGCTGCCTACGTAGAGCTTGCCCACGCCTTGTTGGTAGGAGACCACCTCGGACAGGCCGACGTTGCTCATGATGTGCAGGTATCGCCCCAGAGTCTCGACGGAGACGGCGCCCTGATCCGGTGGGATCAGCTCGGCAAGCCGTGTTCGGGATAGCGGTGTTTCGCTGGTCATCAGCTGTCCCCAGATCCACCGCACCCGGGGGATGTTGAGTCTCCCGATGCACCTGAGTTCGTGCTGTGCGTGGGTCGGAATCGCTGGAAGCTGACGTTGATCGGTCGAACGTTCCGGGCAGCCCCCGAGGAATCGCGCACGTACGTGGCCGAGGCAGTTTGCGCAGACTGCAGTGTCGATCCAAACCGCGAGCATCGTGCGGTCCGATCTGGGCATTGCTGCGGGGAAGCACCCGGCGAACACCTTGTGCCTGCCACGATGCAGTGCGACCGTGCTCGTAGCCAGACCGAAGCTCTCCATAGCTCGCAGGTACCTGCGGAAGCTCAGCACCGGGTCCAGACGCACCCTTGACAGCGTTGCATCCCGGACATCGCTGGCCGATGCGGGATTAGGTGTGCTGAGCAGGAACCCCCAGAGTTCGAGCATCGTGCTTGCTCGGAGGCGCCGGCTTCGTGCTACGGCGGCAGCCGCGTCTCCTGGCAGGAACAATGGGATGCAGTAATGCACCATCGGCCTACTTGCCTCCACTGCCATTCCCTCACGCGCAGTCGATTTGACTGCCTGCGTGCACAGTGTCGCTGCATCGCGGTGCCCGGTTGTGGTTGGACGACGCGGTGGAACCGTTTCATGGGGAAACCTTCAGCAGCACAGAGTCCTAGTGGTCTATGCGTGGTGCGCGGTCAGGGTTTCACGTCCGCGGTGAAGGCTCCGGTGAGTATTGCGGTCGCAAGCCCTACCCGGGACCGGTGGCCGGACTGCTTGAACAGGCGACTCAGCCGGCTCTCGACGCTCTTCTCCGTGTCGTGGAGGAGATAGGCGATCTCCCGGTTCGACATGCCCTCGGTCACCAGTGTCGCGAGCACGAACTGCTGCTCGGCGACGGTCTCCTTCCGGCCCGGGACAGGAATCTTGCGTTCCCGCATGAGCCGACGCAGGTTCGCCCGGGGAAGCAGTGCACCGAGGCTGCCGTAGATCTCGTAGGCCTCCAAGATCTCGTTCTTGGACGCGGCGCCCAGTTGGGACAGGCGGAACACTGTTTGAGCGCGGGCGAATGGTTGGTCCAGACGCGAACTCAGCCGCAGGGCCTCCGCCGCGTCCGCGGGGTCGTCGGTGGCGGTGAATTTGGCGATCAGGTGGTTGAGCCGCGCGACATCGCTACCGACTTTCTCAGCGACCCTGCCGCACTGGATGGCGCATCGCTGAGCCTGTGCCATGTCGCCATCGGCCCTCGACAACTCCGCCAGGCGCAGCCACAGCCGGTCGGTGCCCAAGACCAGGCCAGTACTTGCGGCCGACTCCAGGCCGCGGCGAAGCGATTCAGCGGCGCCAGAACGATCGCCGAGCATGTGCAGCAGATCGGACTCGGTGCTGTCCAACAGGTGGCTCAGCTTCGGCCGTGCGCCACGAGCGCGGTCGAGGAGATCTCGCGCCCTGGATGGCCTCGCTCGCAGCATTTCTATCTGGGCAAAAGCACGGTGTGCGGTGTCATAGGCGAGGATCGGCGCGCTGGCAGTGTTGGTAGCGATGTCGTCGCGGGCGTCATCGAGCTGGTCGCCCCAGTCTCCGGAGAGGAAGCACAGCAGCGCCTTGTGCGGGCCGGTCAATGGTAAGGAATCCGACGCAGCCAGCAAGGTGCGGGCACCAACGAGGTCCTCGGCCGCGAGGAGCAGGTCCAGCTCCGAACCGGTGCGCAAGGTGTGGAAGTCCGCTTTCCCGTCGCCGTGAGCCGTGCTGATCTGGCAGTGCTCCAGATACGCACTCGTGGTGCGATGGCCCAGGAGGAAGTCGTTGGCGTGCTGGAGGAAACCACCTGTGCCAGCAGTCGAACCACCTCCCGCCGTCCAGGTGCTCCACGTGGACTCGAGCAGCTGACTGCTCTCGCTGCAACGGCCGAGGCAGTGCAGGGCCAACGCCACTGTGACGATTCGTTGAGCAGAGCGGTCTGCCGGCAGGTCTGCGGGATCGGCCACGATCTTGTTCAGCGCATCCGTGTCATCCAGCGAGTCCAGGCTGGTGATCTGAATGATCTCCGCTGCCAACAGCAGATCTGGTGGCAGCGGGCGGGGGGTCTCCTGCTTCAGCGTTGTGATGGTTTCGATGGCGTCCTGCCAGTTGCCAGCCAACCAGTGTGCGGCGGCCAGTGCGAGCAATGCACGCCACCGCTGTGCACCACGGAAGTGGGTTGCTGCGGCACCGATCCACCGCCGGGCCCGGTCAGGTTCGTAGGCCAGCACCGCTATGCCGCGTTGGAGCAGGAGCGAAGCCGATTTCGAGCAGCCGGCTGCCAAGCCTGCTTCGGCTATCCGGTCGTACACGAATGCGGGAACCTGGTCGATGCTGCTGCTTCTCTGCGCGGCGTTGAGCAGGACTTGTGCCGCACGGAGCCGGGCGTATGGCATGAGGCGGCTGGCCAGAGCATCTGCGAGCACCGGAGGACGGAAGCCGAACTGTCCTCGATGGAGTGACAGCAAGCCGGTGGAAACCGCCGCGGCCACCACCTTCGCGACGTAGTCGGCCGAAATGCCGGTGGCCTCCGCTGCTAGAGCGACGTCCGCGCCGTCAAACGGATGCAGCGCCGCTAGGGTCATCAGCACCTGCTGGGCAGACTTGGGCAGGTATCGCACCCCGACGAGCAGCGGCGAGTCGTCCGGCACCCGAGGAAGAGCGTGCCTGCTGGCCAGATGCGCCGTACCATCGGCGACGCACAGCGCACCGACGTTCCGGTAGAGCTCGGTTACTTCCAACATCGGCCCAGGCGCCCCCGTCCCAAGCCGGCTGATCTCTTCAACGAGACGGCGTGCGGGCCTGGCCTCCAATTTCTCCACGAGCAGCGAGGTGGTCTCCGCTGCGGTGAGAGGCGCGATCCGTAGGACTGCTGCTGACCTGCTACGCACAAGGCCCGACGCGACCGTGTGGCCCGCCCAGGTGCTCGGTCTCGGGTGATCCCGGATGGTGCACACGAGCGTGACCTGGCTGTCCAAAAGCCGCCGAGCGAGTGGTTCGAGCACGGCGCGCGTAGCCGGGTCGACGTACTGTGCATCGTCGATCAGGACAACGCATTTGCCGCGTGCGGTGAGAACTTCGCCGAGCGCGGACGCCAACCAGTCGGCTTGAGTCGGGCTGGGGGGCTCGCTGAGCAGGTGCGCGAGCAGCCGGGTGACCTCGGCTGGCTCGTTGAGCTCCGAGTTGACCCGGTTGAGCACTCCCCACCAGGTCTGACCATCGAGGTACGTCGCCCGCAGGCGGATGACGGGTACCTGCTGCGACCGTAGCTGAGCGCTGAGCGCGGTGAGCACGGATGTGCGGCCGCTACCCGCAGCGCCGGCGAGTAGGACGAGAGGTGTCTGGGAGTCGTCAACGGCGCTCAGGAGCTTGCCGAGGACTCGTTGCTGTCCGGCCAGGCGCTCGCGGGGAGCTGCGTCCTGCACTTTCGAGACTGACAAGTGCACCTCGATCGTGGCTCATGCTCGAGGGCGATCTCGAGCGAGGTCGGTCGATAGGAATCCTATCCACCATTCGGGCGATTGATCGAGCCCGAACCTCCCAGCGCGGTGTGTTGATCGCCGAATGTTGCGGAAACGTGTCGCTCCATTCGCTGGAGATTGCCTCAGCGTCGAGGTCGCGCAATGCACTCGAGATCTCGAGCTATGCGGTACGCAGGAAGCGAACCGCGTTCGATCGTGGTGGGGCAACTTCTGCGTTCGCCTGCGCGTCCAAAGCCCTGATGTGGGTGAGATCGCCGTTGTACGCTTCGATGATCGTGCGGAGTGCGAGCCGGTCGTCGTGCGGTAGAAGTCGCTGTGCCGCGGCCGCGATTGCGGCAAGGGCTTGCGCAGCGCGCACATTGTCACCGGCCGCGAGATGATCGGAGATCTTGTCGGCTTGATCGTTGTCCAGGGTCGAACCCATGTGGAAGAACACCCGGTCGAGTGAGTCGGTGAGGAATGCCGACTGGTCGTGGGCGACGATTCCGTGGTCGATGACAGTCATGTCTGCCTCCCTCGGTGATCGGCATGCCATATGCCGTTGGTTGGGACGCTGCCGAAGCAGTCGATCCCGTGCACGGGTCGAAGCTAGGTCCGCTGCACCTGCTCGTTCCGCAGGATGCAGTCAGCGCTCCTCCGAACCGGGAATCCACTCACCAGTGGGTCGCACGATCACACCGCTGGCGTTGTGAACCACGGCAAGGACCAAGGTCCGACTGGAAACCACTCGCTGCGGAGTCTCTCGTGAGGGTTTTACCGAAATCCACGTCGGCCGGAACTGAGAAACGGGGTATCGCCACGTGGTCCGTGCCAGCGTCTACCTGACCAACGGAGGTGAGTGCGGTGTCCTATGTAGATCGGATGCACGATCTCTTGCTACACGTGGCGGGCCGCGTGCCGGACGAATTCATGGCGACCGCACGTCGGCAGCTCGCTGCCGGTATGGTCGGCGATGTCGCTCTGGCCGTTTGTCTGCAGCTCGTCCAGCGCAAGGTGCCGGTGACCATCGAACAAGCGGGCTTGCTGAGCGAGCTAGTCGATGACTCCGCAACCGCGTTGTTCAGCGGCATTCGGATCACAGAACACGACTTCTCCTCGCCGTGGAGGTTCGTGTGGAACCCGGAGCGGCCGAATTCGGACATCGACGACGCGACAGCCGCGTTGGTCGCTGTGCTGGACGTGACCCCGGCTGCTCGCGGGCTTTGGCTTTCCTGGCGGATGTCGTGGAGCGGTGGGCCGCTGTACCCGGTGTACGTGGTGGAAGCCGACGGTGGCGACCATGCCCGGCTGAGCGCTGAACTGCACGTGGCAGTCGCCGATCGGCTCGACGTGCCGCGCATCGAAGTCGTGGGGCTGAGCGAGGCGCCCAGCTACCAGCGGGCGGCACGTAACAGCGGCGAGCTCGTCTGGTCTGTGGCTGAACCGTCCGAACTGTTCATCGCGAACGTCTTCAACCGAGTCGATCGGCTAGGAGGCCCGAGTCTCGATGACCACCCAAGGCTGACCGAACCGGCGGATCGCGAGCACGTGCTCGCGCACCTGAGAGCCGGCCAGGTGTTGGTGAGCACCGACACCACCATGATCGATGTGGTTCAGCCAGGCCGTGGTTCGGTGGTGCCGATCGGCTTCCGAACCGACGGTGTGTGGCTGTGGCCAGAAGCCATCGCCTACTACCTCGAGGAGTACGGGCTGGCCCCCGACGAGCGGTTTCTCGCGCACATCCGGACCGCCGAACGGCCCCTGGGGCCGGTATCCACGGTCATTGTGGACCGTGCGCTGCGCCAACTGCTCGATCCTTCCAGCTGACCGCGCTGGACGAGGACTCATGAGAACCAAATCCGGCGAATCGGAGACGCCACCGACGAGCACATTGTCCGTAGAGCCGGTTCCGGCTCGATCTAGCGGCAGCTCCGCTCTGGCCTTCTTCGCCGCACTGCTCGCACTTCGGAGGATGAGCACATGTCCCAGTCTGAATCACCTGCGCCCCCGGTGGATCCACCGGGGGCGCAGGAACCCGCTGTGCGGGTGGCGGTATGCGCAGCGGATCCCATCACGATGAACGGCTTGACGCAGATGCTCATGGGGCGTGTCGAAATCTTCGTCGCGAAGGGCGAACCCGCTGAAGAGGTGGACGTGGTGGTCTTCGCCGCCGATCGGGTCACTACCGAGGTCATGGCCGCTATCCGCCGGGTGGCCTCTCGGTCCACCGCGCCGGTGGTGCTGGTGACCAGCGAGCTCGACCGGGCCCACCTGCTGGGCTCCGTCGAGTGCCGCGTGGTGGCGGTGCTGCACCGCCGCACGGCGACCGAGGAGCGGTTGGTCAAAGCGATCGGCCTCGCGGCGAAGGGCGGTGGGGTGTTGCCGCCGGAATTGCTGGGCGACTTGCTGCGGCAGGTGCAGAGCCTGCAGGAAGAGGTCCTGGCGCCGCACGGTCTGAACGCTGCCGGCCTGACTCGACGCGAGATCGACGTCGTGCGGCTGCTGGCGGACGGGTTGGGCACCGGGGCGATCGGGACCCGGCTCTGCTACTCGGAGCGGACGGTCAAGAACATCATCCACGCGATGACGAGTAGGTTGAAATTGCGCAACCGCTCGCAACTGGTCGCCTACGGGCTGCGCGCCGGAGTGATCTGAGCACGGCTGGATCGCGCTCGGCAGACATGGACGACTTCATCAGTGCGGGTTGCGAGGGTGGGCGATTGTGCGCGGCGGCGCATCTCAAGAAGGATTGAAGACAGGGACCATGAGTTTTCTGGCAACGGCGGCCCTGTCATCCGGTGACGTTGCGAATGACGAGTTTGAGGAGGACTCGTCATTCGCAACGGTAAAACGTGAGGGAGATCAGCCAACCCAGAGTCCGACCTGGCCGTCTGGATAGGGCTGATAGCTGCATCCGGTCCACCGGTGCTCCGCGCGTCCCTGCTCGCATGCGGCCTTTGCTGAATCAAAGTTGGGATATACTCCCGCAAAACTTTCGGCCGCCGCGATCGGGGCGCCGGCGGCCAACATGCCGGCGGCGAGCAGTGTGCTCGCTAGAAGTTTACGCATTGTCTTCATCTTCCTTTGGCGGGATCCCTTGAATGGCGTCGCTACGCGCCAAGTCGTGAAATAAATTTTATCGAAAGAATAGATGTCCCAGCAATGTGTGGCGCCAGACGTTGCCCCTTCGGGCGAAAAATCGTCCCGAATAAATCCGCATTTCTCATTGACCCAGGGTGGGCGCGCGTGAGCGGAACAAATCTTGGTGGACCGGGACAGGGCTCGATCGCCTGCACGCCGGGCGTGGCGCAGGTCAGCCGGGCCATCGCCAGCGATGTCGCTGGTCGACCGATACGCCCGGACGCAGCGGTTGGTGGCTGTGATCAGCGACGGAACCAGCGCTGCCGTGGCGTAGGCGGATCGGGCCGAGGGCGTCGCCAGGGCTCGATCGCACTGATGCACACGACGGCCTGCCGAGCAGTCGGCTGCATCGAGCTCGGGCTGGGACCCAAGAAGGAAGAGGTGGCGACCCCTGGGAGCCTCGCCCTCACCTTTCGGGGTCGTATATCCACTGAGGACACCTGGGTCTCGCTCGATCGTGAGCCTGGTTCAGTGCAGCGCCCCACACTGAACCAGGCCGGTTCCCATTCGGTCGAAGGGAGGCGGCCATGCTCAGGTGCGGTCGGGCAGCCAAGGTGGGGACCTCCCGCGCTGGTGGACTCCTTTACTTTGCCGAGTACACTATGAAGTGACCTCGAAGAACGAACTTGAGCATGCCGCTGACCGCCCACTCGACTGGGGGTCAAGGGGTCGTGGGTTCGAATCCCGCCGTCCCGACGGTAGAGAGGATCCCCGCAGGTCAAAGCCTGCGGGGATCCTCTTTTTGTGATCTGTGGCGGATGGTTCGCGCCGAGCACGTCATTCGTGGACTCCTTTACGTCTCGTCAAATGGTCATGCCTGGCGGCGTGCTTGCTATCCAGTGAAGCCTGGAGTCCCTCACCGCGCAGGCGGTGGACCTGTGCGCACATGTGCCTGCGGTCGTTTGCGCCGTCGACTACCGCCTGGCCCCTGAACATCCGTATCCGGCGGCGTTGCGGGACTGCGAGTCCGCGCTCCGCTGGACGGCGTCGGAGGCTGAGCTGCTCGGCGTGGACGCTGCGCGCATTGGTGTGTACGGCATGAGCGCGGGTGGTGGGCTCGCCGCGGCTCTGACGCTGCTGGTTCGGGATCGGGGTGGCCCGCCGGTGTGCTTCCAGGTGCTCGATGCCCCGGAAGTCGACGATCGCGTCGAGACGTTCTCGGCACGCACGTTCGATGAGACACCGCTGTGGAACCACGCCGACGCGGTGCTGAGCTGGCGGCACTACCTGCGTGGGTGGAGTGGGGAGGTTCCCGCGTACGCGGCGCCAGCGCGGGCGGACGATCTTTCCGGGCTTCCGCCGGCGTACGTGTCGGTGTACGAGAACGATCCGCTGCGGGACGAGGGTTTGGCTTATGCCTCCGGTCTGCTGCGCGCGGGTGTGTCCGTCGAGCTGCACCTGTTCCCCGGGACGTTCCACCGCTCGGCGGTGCTCACGGGAGCAGCGGTGTCCCGGCGTCAGGCCGCTGAAACCCGCGCCGCGCTCCGCCGCGCCTTGCATCCCTTCGCATGACGCAACCTCGAGCGCGTCGATCGGGGTCAGCACGGCGTTTCCGACGGGACTGCCCTGGTGGTCGCGAAGTCTGCCTTGCAGCAGAGCCGATTCGTGGTGCGCCGATGGATCGTCCTCGCTCGCAGTCGAGTCTCGACGGAGGTGTGGCCGCCAGCTGGAAGCTGAGTCGTTGCAGTGCCAGGTAAACCGGCCACAGTCCCGCGACCGACGGCGCGTTCCGGACCTCCGGCAGGATTCGGCGGAAGTTGTTCCCGGTGTCCAGCACGCAGGTGAGAATGGCGTGCCGTTGCGTGCCTTCCTCTTCCTGGTCATCGGAGGACACCTCGGCCAGCGCCCGAAGGATCGAGGCCAGCTCGGCACGAACCGAATCGGCGGAGGGCCTGGGCCGCAACAGGAACGCGGCGAGGAAGGCCAGCGTCGCGCCGAGGGCCGTGGTCAGCAGCCGGTCGCCGAGCAGCGGCACGATCGGGGTCGGCCCGAGGGCGGACAGGGGAATGACGCCGGTGACAACTCATCGACCACGAACCAAGATCATGCCCGCAACGCCGACCAAGATCCGAGCGAGACATCCTCTACGGGGCTGCTCCCTTTGCGCTTTCGGCTTAGCCTGACTGAATTTCGGCCGTTCTGCTCGAGATCCTGAGCGGCCGGCTGATCCGTCACCTTCGGGTTGTCTCTTCCACGGGATGGGGGAGGCCCCACTCGGGGTTCGGGGGATCTCCCTGGCAATTCAGGGGGAACTCCCCATCGAAAGCGGGGATCGCCTGAGTGCACCATTTTTTCATCGGCGACGGAACAGAAAAACCAAGCCGTGAAGGAAGCACAAAAGAGACACGACCCAGAGGTCCTCCCTCCGGACTCGGTGCATCATCAACCCGAAAGAGATAGCCATGAACAAGACGACCCGGGCCATCGGTATCGCTGCCGCGATCGGCGCTATTGGATTCATGCCAGCCACTGCTATGGCCGCCTCCCCGGCGCATGCTGACAACAACGCCGTGATCACTCAGAGCAGCGACGGTAGTGGCGACAACAACGCCAAGGTCGACCAGAACAACGATGGCAGTGGCGACAACAACGCCAAGGTCGACCAGAGCAACGACGGCAGCGGCGACAACAACGCCAAGGTCGACCAGAGCAACGACGGCAGCGGCGACAACAACGCCAAGATCAACCAGAGCAACGACGGCAGCGGCGACAACAACGCCAAGATCAACCAGTGGATGGGGTCGGACTGGTACTGACAGATACACCGCGCAACTGAACAACCGCTAGCGGCTGAGGGTCGTGTCCGGGAATTGCATCTCCGGGCCCGGCCCTTTCCCGCGCCGATGGCGTCCGTCAAGCAGTTCCAAGTCACCTTTGACTGCGCAGAACCTGAGCGTCTCGCTCGGTCGGGTGGGGAGAACCCCACCGCAATCCGGTGGTCGTGCACCGGCGGTTCGGGGGCGCGCTCCATCGGAATTGTCAGAGGGCAGCGGGAGCATTTGGGTATCGACAACACCGGGAAGCCGAAGGGGGCGACCGCCATGAACCCGCAGCAGCACATCACCGACGCCCGCACCGCGCTCGGCGCCGCGGATCTGTTCGCGGGCACCGACCCGGTGGCCGTCCTCACCGATCTCGCCGCGATCGCCGAGTTGGTCGGCCGCCTGGCGGACCAGGCCCGCCGGGACCTGGCCAGCTGGGCAACGGTCGGCCCGCACCTGGCGCAGGCCAACGACCACGCCACCGCCTTGGCGCGCAGCCTGCACCACGCGGGCGGCACGCTCGCCTACAACACATCGCTGCACGTGGCGGCCTGACCGCCGATCGATCTGTCCACGGCGGACGTGGTCGCGATTGCGTAGCCGGGCGGTGCCCGCAGCGGACGGAGCCGAACTTCCCGACCCGCAAAAGGTCAGTCGCTCGGCTGTGCCCGGACGTCGTTGACGATCTTCTCGATAGGGCCGTATGACCTACTGCTCCGGGCGCTGCGGGGCGGACACTGGCACGTGGGGGCAGAAGCCCATGACCGAGCGCACCGCTGGACGGACTGGCCGCGCGGTGTTGAACGCCGTGCTCGCCGGATTCGTGGTGCTGACCGCGGCATGGCTGACCATCGGTGCGCTGGCCGCTCTCGCCGCTTACTCGCCCGGCTTCCACGACCTGCTGGTGGTGTCTGACGCCCGGTGGGCGCGCGGGCTGCTCGCCGGTGCGGAGCAAAGCGAACTCGCCGGGCTGGCGCTACTGGACTACCTGCTCAGCTTGCTCAACCTGGTGGTCGCCGCGGCGCTCTGGCGGTCGGGCAGGCGCGATGTCGCCACCCGGCTGCTCACGATCGCCCTGGTGGCCACGGCCGGGGCGGTCAACCTCCAGGCGCACGCCTCGGCACCGGTCGTCGAGACCGCCTTCGACTTCGACATCGGCTGGTGGCACGTGCTGCTGCTGCACGTCGTCGGCGGCGTGGCCTACGTGCTGGCGCTGGTGGTGTTCCCGGCCGGCAGGCTGGGCCGCATCGGACTCACGTCTTGGCCGACGCGGGTCGCGGTCGGCGTCAGCGTCGCCGGGGTGCTCTATCTGCTGGCCATCTCCACCGTGAACTACCCGCACACGATCGGCTTCGTGATCTTGTTCGGGCTGCTGGTGTCGGTCGTCGGGGTCTTCGCGCAGCGGCACCACGCCCGCACCGGCCCGACCCCGGAGATGCGGCGCGAGTCGCGGTTGCTGTGCGAGGCCCTGGCCGTGGCGTTGATCGTCATCACCGTGCTGGGCGCGGTCACCGCACTGCTGTGGTCGTTGCGCACGCCGGGGCTGACGTTGTTCGACCCGACCGTGCGCCAGCCGGGGAAGCCCTACCCCGAGTCGCTGGCCGTGGTGTTCTGGCCGGCCCGGCTGGTCTTCGCGGTGGTCCCGTGCGCGCTGATCACGGTGACCCGCCGAACCCGCCCGTGGGAGACCGAGCACCTGTTCAGCCGGGCGTCGGTGCACACCCTGGTGGTCCTTCTCGTCGGCAGCGCGGCACTCGTGGTGCTGGCCGCAGTCGAACCGATCAACGCCGTCATCGGGATGCTCGCGGCGGTCGTGGTGGCCGCGCTGGTCTTCCTGCCCGTGCACACGGGTGCGGAACGGCTGGTGGACCGTTTGGTGTTCGGCCGCCGCCCGGAGCCCGCCACGGTCCTGGAGCAGGTCGCGGAAGTCTCCAGCGGCCGCGACCACCCGGATCTGACCGACCTGGCGGAGGTCATCGCGCGCGGGCTGGGCGCGGACTTCTGCGAACTGCGGCTGGACGTGTCCGGTGGCCAGCGGTGCTTCCGGTGGCCGGCTGATCAGGCGGAGCTGCCGGAACCGGTCGTGCTGCCGGTGAGGTTCGGGGGCGCGGCAATCGGTTCGCTCGTGGTGGACCGGACCAGCGCCACCGACGTCCCGGGGCAGCGCGACCGACTGCTGGACGACCTGGTGGGCATCCTCGGTCCGGTGCTGCACAACAGCAGGCTCGGTCTGGAACTGGAGGAGCAGCTCAACACCGCGTTGCAGCGGGCCGACGAGATCGCCGAGTCGCGCCGCCGCGCCATCGCCGACATGGACAGCGAGCGCCGGGGCCTGGAACGCAACCTGCACGACGGGGCGCAGCACCACCTCGTGGCGCTGCAGATGGCAGTCGGGTCGGTGGAGCACGAGATCACCCACGACCGGCCAGAATCCGCTCGCGGTCGCCTGGACCACCTGCTGGCGCAGCTGGAGGGGGCGCGCCGGGTGCTCGGCGACACCGCGGCCGGGGTGTTCCCGGTCGTGCTGGCCGACCACGGGCTGGCCGCGGCGCTGACGGCCGAGTTCGGCGCCGATCAGCCCACGGTGGCCCTCAGGCTCGACGAAGCGGTGGCCCGACGTCGGTTCCCGCTCGAGGTCGAAACAGCGGTCTACTTCACCTGCCTGGAAGCGGTCAACAACGCCTTCAAGCACGCGCCGGGAGCCGCGGTGACCGTCACCATCCGCGACGACTACCGCGGGGTGCACTTCGAGGTGGCCGATGACGGTCCGGGTTTCCACACCAGCGGCGACGACGCCGGGCGAGGGTTGCACAACATCGCCGACCGCACCGGTGCGGTCGGCGGTCGGCTCACCGTCCGCTCCGCACCGGAGCAGGGCACCGTGGTGGAGGGGTTCATTCCGCTTTGATCTGCAGCAGCCCCTCGCAGGTCAGCGCAACACCCCGGCAGATCTCCCGCACTTCCCGCGGTGCCAGCGGATTCTCCGCACGGCTGCGCCAGTGCTCGAGCTGCGCACCGGCTGTCCGCTGGATCTCCTGCGGCGGGCTGCCCACCGGCAAGGCCAGCCGGGTGCACGGGGCGCGGCCGACCGCGCCGAGCAGTCGCGCCGCTCCCCGCCGGTCGTCTTCGGACAGCGCGGTGCCGTTGTTGCGCAGCAGATCGAGAAGTTCTTCTTCGAGCAGGTCGTGTGAACTGCTGCGGATCTGCGCCAGCTCGAACATCAGCGCCGCGCGGCGCGGATCGCCTGCGGGCAGGTCCCGCACAGCGGTATCCAGGGCATCCAGCGCCGCCCGCTCCGGGGGAGCCTCGGCGCTGATCGGGATCCGGACCTCGACGGCGTCGGAGACGAGCTGGAAGAGTCGATTGATCCGGTCGGGCAGCGGTTCGACGCCGTCCGGCGCGGCCCCGGACTCCGCCGGCTCGGGTGCGGATTCCTCGACAACCGGGGTGAGCTGGTCCGGAAGCCAGCCGACCACGCTGATCCGGGTGTCCTGGCTCCAGCGCACTTCGCCGCCCAGAGCGGCGATGCGGTCGTCGTCGTTGGCGAGCGCGGCTCCCAGGTCGGCCGGTTCCGCGGGCGTCGGCGCGCTGATGCGCACGGTGATCCGGTCGGATTCTTGCGCGAAGTGCACCAGCACCGGGTCGTCCTCGGTTCCGGTGAACAGCCGGACCGCCGAAGCGGCCAGGTAGTACAGGCCCGACTCGATTTCCCAGTCCACCCGCCGAGTCAGCTCGCCGGTGACCCGCACTGGTCGGCCGAGGTCGGCGCAGAGCTCGCGCAGCGCAGCCAGCGGGCCTCCATCGCGCAGCACGCTGGGGTAGACGCCGCGCACCACGGCGCGGAACCGCTCGATGACGCCTTCCAACGTCGCGCGCAACCTGGTCAGCACCTCCGCGGCAGATTCGGGATCTGCGTCGAGGGCGGATCTGAGCTGCTGGATCTCGGTGCGGATGGCGCTGAGCCCGTCCTCGGAGACGGTGCCGATGTCGCCGACCAGGCGGCGGCGTTCGATATCGCGCGCGTGCATGAGCCGCTGCTGCGAGGCGTCGAGCTCGTCCGCCAACTCCTGGGCGCGCCGCACCCGGGACTGCAACTCGTTCGCGAGGGAAACGCTGCGCAGCAGCAGAGCCGTGCCCTTCGCGACGTCGCGCATCCGCCGCTCCTGGGTTTCGGGCGCGGACTCGGATTTGCCGATGGCCAGCGCGCCGCGCTGGATGTGGCCGTCCACCACCGGCACCACATGCCGCACCCCGGGCACTGCCTGAAGCGCGTCGATGTCGGCGACGGTGTGCGTGGTGCCGGCCAGCGCCGACGGCCAAGCTGCCGAGTTGACCAACCGGCCGCCGGCCATCAGCCACAGCGAAGCGTGCTCCGCGCGCGTGCTCTCGGCCAGAATGCGGGCGAGAGTCGGCAGCGTCTGCTCCCAGGAGCCCGTGGCGGGCAGCTTCCCGGCGACCGCGGCGATCTCGGTCGACGGTGCCGGTGGCAGCCGCCCGATCCGCCGGTCCAGCACGGCGAGACCAGCGACGCACACCGCAGCGGCGAGGAACGCGGGCACCATCATCGGCCGCCCGGCCCCGAAGAGCAGGGCAGCACCGCCGACCACGGTGATGTAGGTCAGGACGACGAATCCGACCAACACCAACCAGTGAAACGGCGCGACCAGACCCTTCCCGCGCATCACTCCCCCCGAACGACCCCAACCCTAGGCCGCGGTGATGCCTCCACCAGGGCACAAAGTCGGGGGTTCAGGACTCGGTCCAGTGGGCGCGCAGGTAGGTCAGCACGGCCAGTACCCGGCGGTGGTGATGGGTGTCCTCCGGTGGGATGCCGAGCTTGGACAGGATGCTGGCGACGTGCTTCTCCACCGCCTTCGGGCTGACGAACAGGCGGTTGGCGATGCCGGGGTTGGAGCGGCCCTCGGCCATCAGCTTCAACACCTCGGCTTCCCGTTCGGTCAACGTGGCCAGCGCTTTCTCCTCCTTGCCGCGCGGCCGCTCCACGAGCCGCTTGGCCAGCACCGGCTCGATGACGATCTCGCCGTCCTGGATCCGGGTCAGGGTGTCGGTGAGCACCTCGACGCTGGCGATCTTCTCCTTCAACCGGTAGCCGATGCGTTCCGTGCCGATGTCCAGGATCCGCATCAGGTAGTGCGTTTCGGCGTAGTGCGAAAGCAGCAGCAGCCCGAGCTTCGGGTACTTCGCGCGCAGCCGTTCGGCGGTGCTGATGCCACCATCGGGTTCCGGCGGCATCCGGATGTCGAGCACCGCGACGTCGGCGGTCGCCGTCTCCGGCGCCTCGAACAGCGAATCGCCGTTGTCCACGCAGGCGACGACTTCGTGGCCGGCGTCGTCCAGCAGCATCACCAGGCCTTCGCGGAACAGGGCTCCGTCCTCGGCGATCGCTACTCGCATGGGATCCTCATCAGGCTCGTGTCGTGCTCGTCGGAGCCGATCGCCACGACCAGCTCCGCGCCCTTGCGCTGGATCGACACCTGCGCGCACGCCGCATCGGCGGGCAGCTCCGCCAAGCGTTCGGCGACCTCGAAGTAGACGGCCGCTTCCACTTCGGCGTCGAAGCGCTGCGCCGGCACCCGGATCGCCACCGGGATGCCCTTGCGCTCGGCCAGCGCCTCCAGCGCGGCAGCCAGTCCGGCGGTCGCCAGCGCCCGCGGGTAGATCTCCCCGGCCAGTTCCCGCAGTTCTTCCAGCACTTCGTGCAGCTCGTCCTGCACACCGGTCAAGCATTCGTGCACCCGCGCATCGTGCTCGACGCGGTGCCGGCACACGCCCAAGCGCAGGGCCAGCGCGGCCAGCCGCAGCGCCGGGCCGTCGTGCAGCTGCTGCTCGAGGGATTTCCGCCTGGCCCACCCGACCCGACCGGACTCGCGCTGCACGATCATCGTCGCCTCCCCGCACTTCGCTGATCTCAGCGTGACTCGCCGCGACCGCTGCGCAACATGGGGCATGCACCCGCACGGGGGTAGGGAATACCCCAGCAACCGGGTCCGGCGACCCTGGGAACGGGTGCCGATCGCACTTGCGCTTCGAGCGCGGAAACCAACTGGAAAACCGTCACCGCTCTCGTCGAGCTCGCCGGCCAGCGGACCTGATCAACGGACGCGCGGATCAGCGCTGATCTGCACGAGATTGCGCAGGTCCTGCAACGCCACCGACAACATCGCCACATCCACCCGGCCGGCCTCGCGCAACTGCCCCAACGTCTCCCGGCACCGCCGCACCGGCCCCGCATTGCCCTGCAACCACTCCGCCACGAGCTCATCGACACCTACCCCGGGCACGAACCCGGCCAACGCCGAGGCGGTCAACCGCCGCCGCTGCGCGAACAACCCGTCCCGCAGCGAGATCTTGGCCAGCAACTCCCAATGCGACTCCGAGGGCAGCTCGACGATCTGCTCCTGCAGCCAGTCCATCCCCAACCCCACGTCCAGCGCCGAATACACCGCGGCCACGAACCCCACATCACGGCGATCACCGGCGATCTCCACCACGTCCAGCGACCCCGCCAACGGGCCCAGCACCGCGATCCGCCCCGCCAACAACCCCGGCACCCCCAGCCCCTCGAGCTCGGCGGTGCGCGCGGCCACCGCCTCGGCCTGCGAACCGGCCAACGCCGCCGGCAACACCGGCACCAACTGCCGGACCTGCCCGCGGAAATGCGCCACCTCCGCGGCCACGTCCACCGGTGGCCGCCGGTGGCGCAAGAACCACAACGCGCCCAGCTGGCAGAACCGCTGCAGCTCGTGGAACATCTCGGCGCGCACTCCCGGCGGACACCGCGACCCCAGTCCGTCGACGTCCGACCACAAGGCGTTGAACCCGAAGATCTCGCGCACCGCCAAATACGCCAGCACCGTATCCGGGGTGTCCACCCCGGTGGTCTCCTCGAGCCGGTAGACGAAGCCGGTGCCGACGTGGTCGGCCAGGTCGTTGCTCAACGCGGTGGCCAGGATCTCCCGCCGCAGCGGATGCCGCGCCATCGCCGCTCCGAAGCGCTCCCGCAACGCCACCGGCAAGTACTCCAGCAGCTGCGCGGCCAGGTGCGGATCATCGGGCACCGGCGAATTCACCAGCTCCTGCGCCAGGTTGTTCTTGGCGTGCGCCAACAACATCGCGATCTCCGGGCGCGCCAACCCCAGCCCGGCCCGCCTGCGCCGCGCCAGCTCCGGCTCGTCGGGCAAGCACTCCAGCGCCCGGTCCAGCTTGCTGATCTGCTCGAATTTGCGGATGGCTCCGGCGTGCTGGTCCAGGAGCACCGGTGCCTCGGCTTCCACCACGCCCAACACCCGTGACTGCAACCGGCTGTCGGTGAGCACCGCCGCCGCCACTTCATCGGCGACCTCGGCCAGCAACCGGTTGCGCTCGCCGCCATCGATCACGCGGTCGCGGACCGCCGCATCCAGCAGGATCTTCAGGTTCACCTCCCGGTCGGAGGTGTCCACCCCGGCGGAGTTGTCGACGAAGTCGGTGTTGATCCGCCCGCCGGCCAGTGCGTACTCGATGCGCGCGGGCTGGGTCAACCCCAGGTTGCCGCCCTCGACGACCACCCGCGCCCGCAACCCGTCGGCATCCACCCGCACCGCGTCGTTGGCCGGATCGGCGGCATCGGCGTGATTTTGGGTGCTGGCCTTGACGAACGTGCCCATCCCACCGTTCCACAGCACGTCCACCGGAGCCCGCAGCAACGCCTGCACCAGCTCCGGCGGCGTCAGCTCCGCGGCCTGCACCCCCAACCGCTGCTGGACCTGCGGGGAGATCGGCACCGACTTCGCCCGCCGCGAGAACACCCCACCGCCAGCGGAGATCCGCTCCGGGGCGTAGTCGAGCCAACTGGAGGCGGGCAGCGCCGCCAACCGCGCCCGCTCGGCGTGGGAGAGCAGCGGATCCGGGTCGGGATCCAAGAAGATGTGCCGGTGGTCGAACGCGCCGATCAACCGGATCCGCTGCGACAGCAGCATGCCGTTGCCGAAGACGTCCCCGGACATGTCCCCGATGCCCACCACCGTGAACTCGTCGACATCGGGGTCCCAGCCCAGCTGCTCGCAGTGCTGGCGCAACGACACCCACGCCCCGCGCGCGGTGATGCCCATCGCCTTGTGGTCGTACCCCGACGAACCCCCGGAGGCGAAAGCATCGCCCAACCAGAACCCGTACTCGGCGGCAATTTCGTTGGCCAGGTCGGAAAACCGCGCGGTGCCCTTGTCCGCGGCCACCACCAGGTAGGGGTCCGGTTCGTCGTGGCAGACCACCCGAGGCGGCGGCACCACCGCACCGTCGAAGAGGTTGTCGGTGACGTCGAGCATCCCCCGGATGAACGTCGCATAGCAGGCCCGGACCTGCGCATCGGCTTCCGCGCGCTCCAGCCCGGCAAGCGAGCGCCGCACCACGAACGCGCCCTTGGCGCCGCCCGGCACGATCAGCGCGTTCTTCACCGTCTGGGCCTTCATCAACCCCAGCACCTCGGTGCGGAAGTCCTCCGGCCGGTCCGACCAGCGGATCCCGCCGCGCGCCACCCGCCGCGACCGCAGGTGCAGCGCCTCCACCGCGGGGGAGTAGACGAACGCTTCGAACAACGGCCGCGGCCGCGGCACGAACGGCATGCCCGACGGGTCGATCTTGAACGCCAGGTACTCCTTCGGTTTCCCCTCCGCGTCGCGCTGGAAGTAGTTGGTGCGGACCACCGCCGAGAAGAACGCCAGCACCGCCCGCAACGTCTTGTCCTCGTCCAGCCCGGTGACCTCCTGCAGCGTTTCCTCCAACTCCGCGGGCACCGGCCCTCGCGGCTGGTCGGGGTCGAAGCGGGCTGCGAAGAACTCCAGCAGCGCCCGCACGAACCGCGGCCGGGACGCCAACGTCGCCTCCACGTAGGGGCGGGAGAACGCGAACCCCGCCTGCCACAGGTAGTGGTAGGCGGCGCGCACCAGCGCGGCCTGCCGCCAGTCCAGGCCCGCGGTCAGCACCAGCCGGTTGAACCCGTCGGTCTCGGCGCGGCCGTGCCACATCGCCGCGAAGGCGTCCTCCACCAACGCCGCCGCGTGCCCGCTGAGCTCGTCGATGTCGTGCCGCAACCCGAAATCGTCGACGCGGGCCGCACGCCGCCCACGCGGCTGGATCTCGTAGCTGCGGTGGTCGGCCACTCGCAGCCCCAGCCCGGCGAAGATCGGCAGCACCTCCTGCAGCAGCGGAGCCTCACCCGCCCAGCAGATCCGGAACCGCACCGACCCGGCCACCGCCTGCGGCGACCGGTACACCCGGCCCAGCGGCGGCCCGGCCTCGTCCCCTTCCAGGCAGGCGATGTCGGCCACCGCCTGCGTCACCGGCGAGTCCTCCCGGTAGCCGGAGGAGAACGCGCTGCCGTACACCGCGGCCACCGCACGCCCCTGATCGGGCCCGAACTCGGCCAGCAAAGCCGCGGTCAGCTCCTGATCCCACTGCTGGTTCCGCTGGTCGTAGGCCTGTCCGGTCACCGGTGCACCTGGCTGCATCACGGCCCCCTCTGCAGCGACATCCCCAGTGTCGCCGCACGCCCCACCCGCGCCAAGGGCTGCACGACCGCTCGCGGCGCGGATGGGCCACGGCGGCTTGCCTGGCCGGCTACCGCGCGGGCGGCTCGTCGACACAACTCGCGCAGAGCACCTGGCACAGGGTCCTTGGAAGCCTTTCCGACCCGCTCGCCGCTGTCTAATCGATCTCGTCGTTCGGTCAGAGCGACATGCTGTTGCTCGGGTCGCAGTCCCGGCAGGAGGTGCTACGGATTCGGCACCGGGCGTTGGAGGCGATGCGTGCCCAGGTGTGTCAGCAGGGGGAAGTCCAGCACCCACCTGCTGAGCACCGCTGCGGTGGGCGACGTGACTCGTGATCTTCGGCTGTCCTGGTGCGCGAGCGGTTCTTGGTGGCCTGGACAGCGGCGAAGCGTGCGGGTAGCGCGATCAGGTTCCACGGCGGTTGCGCACTCACGGCCTCAGTCGATGCGGGCGATCGCGACGTAGACGCAGGAGTGCTCTGGTTCGCTGTTGTGCTGGTCCGGGTTCCATTCCTGGGCGAAGACGACCCCGGGCTCCACCAGCGGCGCGCCGCCGAGCAGCGCTTCGAAGGTGTCGTGGTCGCGGGCGTAGGTGGGAGTCGCCATGGCCTGGCTCATCCGGGCGGCCGTGCCGCCGTCGACGATCGGGTCGTCCGCGGTTACGTGGGAGACGAGGTGGACGCTGCCGGACGGCAGCTTCTCGTGGTAGCGCCGCACCAGCTCGGTGGTCGGTAGCCGTTTGCGACCGACGGTCAGGTAGGTCAGGTCCGCCGCACTCATCTTGCGTCGGAACGCGGCGTTGGCTGGCTCGGCGCTGATCAGCCGGTGTGTTTGCGGTGTGGTGTCGGAGAATCCGATCGTTCCATAGAGGACGACTGCGGCGATGGCTGTGGGGTAGCTCGTCGCCAGCGTTGGCAGGACGCGAACAGGACAATCAGCAGCGCCAGGGCGCCGCTGACCAGGGCCCGGCCACCGACCCGAGCAGAAGCATTCCGTGGCAACGTCGGAAAGGGTCCGACCAGCGCGCTGGATCGGTTGGTGGCGGCCTCCCGTGGGTAGCCTCGATGCATGGCTACGCTGGGCAGGGCCAGCGCCAGGACCCGGAAATTCCTGGCCCGATCGGCCGGGTGGCTACGGGAGGCTGCCGGGCGAATCGTCCGCGACCTGCTGGTCAGGCTTTACCGAAAGGTTCCCGCCTGGCTGGACAAACTCGCCGACTCGGCGAGCGGTTCGCCGAGCGTGCAATCTGGACTGGCAGGGGTTTCCGCTGCCATGAGGGGAAAGCACCCGTTGTGGCCGGCGGTGAAGGCCGCGGTCGCCGGACTGAGCGTCAAGGTCAAGGTTCTCCTGGTCCTCGGCCTCGCCCTTGCCTTGCTGCTGGGGCCTGTGTTGCTCGTGCTGCTCTTGGTATTCCTGGTCATCGCCGTGATCAAAACGATGCGACTGCGGCACAGTGAGGAATTCGTTACTTCGCGGTGGTGATGGGGTGATCGAGAGTTGCAGCCCCGCGCGTCGCGGTCGCTTTCCGAGCGCAGGCTATCGCCAACCCCGCCATGAGCCCTTGAACCTTCATCGACTGACTGCGTCGGGAAGCCCTGAGGAATGGAGGTGAACACTGGGAAACGGAAGAGGGCAGCGCAGGTCAAGTTCGGATCTTGGCGTGCATACCGCGATCTTGGCATCGGGGGGTCGTGATGTTGGTTCGAATCAAGATGTACCTGGCGGCTTTCATCGGCTACCTGCTGGGCCGATGGCACATGGGGAAAGCCGCCTTGCGCCTCGCGCGCCTGCTGGCGCGCAAGAAGCTGAGCAGCATGAGACCTGCCCGCCGACGGGCAGCCTCGAATCGCAGAAAGCTGCTCCTGCAGCGCGCAGGTATAACTGCGGCGTGCATTACGGCCGGGGCTGGAGCTGCCTACGCTGCCTATCGCATGACCCGCTCGGTCGCGCTCGAAACCAGCGAAGCCGAGCAACCGGCAGGGGCTCCGGTGGAAGGAGCTGCGCCGCTAGGCGAGAGTGCGGACGAAGCAATCGTTCCACCAGAAGGTGCCATCCCGGCAGCGCGCGAGCCCAAGGCAAGAGCGAAGAAGAAGTCAGCGAAGAAGGGGGCCCAGCGCTGACTCAGGCCGCGGCCAATTAGCTCGGGCGCTGGAAGTTACCTGTCAGGCGGGGTTTCGCCAAGAGGACTTCGGTCATCAAGACCACCGTGCAAGCATCGACGGCTACCGCACATCGTCCATCTTCGTCTTGCACGCGCCAAGCGCATACTGGTCGGCGAGCACGGTGTTCGTGCGTCCGGTGGAGCAGGCCAGTGGGGTGCTCCACTGATCGAAGACGCTCTGTCCGGTTAGGGCATTCGCATCTCGAAGAAGGGGGCGGCACCATGTCGTGGTTCCCTCGCTTGCTCGGCATCGGTACGGCCGCGATTGGTGCGACCGTCGTTGTTCGTCCAGAAACGCTGGCCGTTCCATGCGGGCTCACCGGCACAGCCGGAACGACTTCCCCAGGTACGGCGGCGCTTTGCCGGGGCATCGGTGCCCGAGACGTCGTATCGGGGCTGGCCCTGGTGTTCGCGCCCAGCCCGGATCCGCTGCGACTGGCTGTAGTAGGTCGCGTGATGACCGACATCAGTGACGCGCTGCTGCTGGGCAGTTTCAGACCCGTGCCGCCGGCGCGGGGGACTTTGGCGACGCTCGCAGCCGGCCGAAGCGTGCTGACCGCCCTGATCGGTTTGACCATATGTTCAGGATCAGCGGATGAAGAATCCGCGAAGCTGTGTGGTGAGCAGGCGCGGCGCCGGTATCGACGAGAGCACGACACCTCGGAACCTCCGTGGTCCCTGCGAGGCTGGGTGAGCGGGATCGTGGACGAGGAACTTCAGCGGGCCGGCGTGGTCCAGTGATCTCGTTTTCAAGTCCAGGCAATGATATTCCATCGTGGGTGACAGCCGTGATGGCAAAGTTTGATGTATTTCAAAATCACGAAATCGCCCCGCGACGCAGGTGTCCGGTGTCCAGTGGGCGGGTAGCCGACTACGGTGGTCGTGGAAGTCGGCTGATCGGGCTTCGGCGCTTGGTCGAAATGACAGCGCCGAACCCTGGTATTCGGTTGCGTGAATCGATCGTGACTGCGGGCAACAGGCCCGCCCGGCTGTTCGGGCAGGGAGCTGATCATGAAATCAGGACCTCAAATCGCGCTGGCGGTAGCCGTCGGTTATGCCCTCGGGCGCAGTCGCAAGATGAAGCTCGCGATCGCAGCTGCGGGGATGTTGGCGGGACGACGTTTCTCGGATCCCAAGGAACTGCTGGCCAAGGGCGGCAAACTGCTGGGAGCCTCTCCAGAGGTGCAGAAGCTCACGGGAGAGGCGCGAGAGCGACTGTTGGACGCGGCCAAATCAGCGGTGTTGGCTGCTGCGACGAGCAAGATCGAATCGCTCGGTGACAATCTGACGAGACGCGCCGCCGGTCTGCGTGCGGTCAACGTCGAAGACGCCGAAGAGCAACTTTCGGGCGCCGGGAAAGAAGTGGCCAACCTCAGCAAGAAGGCAACCCGGCGGAGGGCGAGCTCGGAAGGGACTCCGGCCGAGGAAGAGACCGAGTCCGAGGGATACGAAGAAGAACGGACTGCGGAGAAGTCCGTGGAAGGCAGAACGGAACGCCGCCGCACGCCCGCGCACTCCGCACGCTTGAGCGGGCGGCGGCCGAGGTATGCCGCCGAGGGGAAGGAAACCTCGAGGACGTCGCAATCCAGTGCGCGGGGCAAGACGACGTCTGCGACCAAGTCCTCCAGTGATTCGAGCGGCCGGGCGGAGCGCCGGATCGGCGGTTCTGCGGGGCAGGGCCAGCACAAGCCGGCGACCTCCAGGTCCAAGCCTTCGGCTCCCAAGAAGACCTCCTGAGCGGGCTGGGTGATGATCATGGCGCAACCGTCCAGCGAAAGTCGCGAATCCAGATCGGGTGGCTTGTTGCGAGAACTGCCGCTTGAGCCGTTGAAGGCTGGTGCCAAGGAGCTACTGACGTCGGCCGGGGAGCGTGCAGCCGGTTTGGTCGGCGAAAAGGTCGAAGAAATGACCGAGCGGTTGACCGAATCGGCGGAGAACGGCGGCGCCGGACTGATGGCAGCGGTTACGGGCGCCAAGGAGATGGCTGAAGGGGGATCCCCGGTCAAGTCGGGACTGAAGGCCGGTCTGACGGGCCTGGGGCAAAAAATTAAAGGTGCACTGGGCATGGGTGGCGGAAAAGGGGGGAAGAAGGGGAAGTCCAAGGTGGTGAACATCATCGAGCACAATGATGTTGGGCTTCCGGTTCGCGTCGTGTACGACCAGTGGACCAGATTCGAGGATTTTCCAAATATGACGAAGAAAGTCCTCAGTGTGGATCAGGAATCGGACGAGAAGGTCAACTGGCAGGCGCAGATCTTCCTCTCGAAGCGGAGCTGGCAAGCCACCATCGTCGAACAGGTTCCCGACGAACGGATCGTGTGGACTTCAACAGGGGCGAAGGGGACCGTGGATGGCTCCGTCACCTTCCACGCGCTCGCGCCGGACATGACCAGGATCCTGCTCGTCATCGAGTACTACCCGCAGGGGTTCTTCGAGAAGACCGCATACATGTGGCGTGCGCAGGGCCGCCGTGTTCGCGCCGACTTCAAGTACATAAAGCGGCACCTGATGACGCGGACGATCTTGGAGCCGGACGCGGTCGAAGGTTGGCGCGGCGAGATCCGAGATCGTGAGGTCGTGAAGACCCACGAAGACGCTTTGCGCGAAGAGGAAGAAGCGGAGTACGCCCCTGGGGGCGGCGAGGAAGAGCCCCAGGAGTACGAGGGCGAGTACGGCGAAGCCGAAGAGGGCGCTGAGGAGGGCGAGGAAGGCGAGGAATACGGAGAGGAAGAGGAAGGCGAGGAATACGGAGAGGAAGAGGAGGGCGAGTACGGCGGCGAAGAAGAGGAGGGGGAGGCGGACCACGGCGAAGAATCGGAAGCCGAGGAGTATGAGGGTGGAGGCGATGAGGAGTACGACGAGGGCGAAGGCCGCGAAGGAGAGGAGCAGCGCGGCCGACGCCGCCGCGAAGCGATGACGTCCAGCCGGAGAAGGTGATCACATGACCGTCGCGAGCATGCAAGGGGGCGGCGGATCGCCGGTGCAGCGCGGATCGTCGGGCGACTTGGCGGAAGTTGTCGAACTCATCCTGGACAAGGGGCTCGTCATCGACGTCTTCGTTCGGGTTTCCCTGGTGGGAATCGAGATCGCCACTGTTGATGCGCGGGTTGTAGTGGCCAGTGTGGACACCTACTTGAGGTTCGCCGAGGCGACCAACAGGCTGGACCTGGAGCAGAAGGGTGGCAAGGACCTCCCGGAGCTGGTGGAGGGCGTTACGCAGAGCAGCGTCGAAGGCAAGACCAGGGGAGTGATCGATGCTGCCAAGGACAAGTTCGACGAATTCCGGAGTGACGATCAGGCGGAGAAGCGGGAGAAGCAGCCGGTCAAGCGCACGCGGAGTCGGGAGCGTGAACGATGACCACGCATGCGAAGCGCGCCGAGGATGTCCAGACCGAACCAGGAGGGGATGTCGAGAAAGCCGTGTACGTCTACGGCATCATCGGTCGCCGAGAAGAACTGCCAGACGAGCTTCCCTCCGTCGGGGACGACGAAGCCGAGGTCGTGCTGGCCTCGCGAGGCGAGCTCTCTGCGCTGATCAGCGAGGTGCGGCTGGTTCGACCGCTCGGCACCCGTGAAGACCTGCTTGCGCACGAGCGCGTCCTGGACACCCTCGCCGCCGAAACGACCGTGATACCGATGCGTTTTGGCTCGGTCGTGACAACTGCGGACGCGGTCGTCGAGGAGCTGCTGGAACCCCATCACGACCGCTTCGAGGCCATGCTCACCGAACTCGAAGGACTCGTTCAGTTCACCGTTCGGGGCAGATACGCGGAGAGCGCGCACTTGCGCGAGATCGTGCATGAAGTGCCCGAGGTCCGGCAGCTCCGCGAAGATCTCAGCGGTCTGCCGGAAGACGCAGGCTACGCAGAGCGCGTGCGACTGGGTGAACTGGTCAGCAACGCCGTCGACCAGAAGCGCGAATCCGATGCGGAGACGCTAGTGGCCTCGCTCGAACCGTTCTCCGTTGCTTCACTTCCACATGCGGTCGCAGCCGAAGACGATGCCGTGCACGTCACGTTCCTAGTCGATCGCGAGCAGATCCCGCAGTTCGAGCAGGCCATGGACGAACTGGGGGAGCGGTGGGCGGGACGGATCGACCTGCGGTTGATCGGTCCGCTCGCTCCCTACGACTTCGTGCCGGAGAACTGAACATGGGACTCATCACCGGACTTCTCACCTTGCCCCTGGCACCAGTACGTGGTGTCGTGTGGGCCGCCGAACAGGTCAAGCAGCAGGCGGAGCAGCAGTACTACGACCCCGCGCTCATCCAGCGCCAAATCGCGGACGTCGACGATGCCTACGCAGCCGGTGAGCTGTCCGACTCCGAACGCGACCGGTTGCACGACGAATTGCTGAGCAGGCTGTTCGAGGCAAATCGGCGACGTCGAGGAAAGGAGATGTGACCCGGTGGCCACGGCGCGGCGCGAGGGACCAGGAGATCGCGAGCCGCCTGCGGAGCCCCGCCGGCGCGATCTCCCGCGGCAGACGGGATCCAAGACGCCTACGACGAAGAGCAGCCCGGAGCGGGGCCGGGAGCCGAAGCGGCCGCCGCGCCAGGAACACGACAGCGACGATGACAGAGGCCGGGTGCGAGCACAGCATTCACTCAAAGCGGCCGAAGTGGCCCGGATGGCCGTGCGCCAGGTGTACGAGCTGACCGGTCGGCAGCCGGAAGGCGTCACGTCCCTCGAGCGGTCCGAAACGGGCTGGGTCGTGGACGTCGAGGTGGTCGAGAGCCGCCGGGTTCCGGACACGGCCGACATCTTGGCCGTGTACGAGGCGGAACTGGACGAGGACGGTGATCTCGTTTCCTACCGCCGGGTCGACCGCTATGCCAGAGGGCGAGGCAACGAACGATGAACGGCTATGACGGAAACGACCGGACCACCGCTCCAGCGGTGCGAGGAGGCGGTGCTCGCGCACCGACGTGGTACGGCGAGCGCGGCACGACGCCCGCGCAGCCGCAGTCCGCGAACCTCGCCGACATCCTGGAACGGGTGTTGGACAAGGGCATCGTCATCGCCGGTGACATCCAGGTGAACTTGCTGGACATCGAACTGCTCACGATCAAGCTCCGGCTGGTCGTAGCCTCGGTCGAGCGCGCCCGCGAAATGGGGATCGACTGGTGGGAGCACGACCCCACGCTGTCGTCCGGCCACCGGGACCTGGTCGAAGAGAACCGGTTGCTGCGATCGCAGGTGCGCGAGCTCGAATCTGGGCGCAGCACGACCGGGGCCGCGCTGGAGGAAGGTGCGGACGAGCCGCTCCCCGAACCTCATCGGGAGGTGCGCGAACGCAGCGCTGAGGAGCAGGACCATGGCTGAAACGCTCTCTTACGTCTACGCGATCTTGCGAGCGGGCGTGGGCATTTCCGGGCGTGTGGCAGGAATCGCCGGGTCAGAGGTCCGTCTGGTCACTTCCGGTGGCCTTGCCGCACTTGTCAGCACTGTCGATGCCGCGGAGTTCGGCGAACAAGGGCTGCGCAAGAACCTGGAAGACATGGGGTGGCTGGCAACCACGGTCCGGGCGCACAGCCGGGTCGTCGAGGCCGCCGTCACCGCCGCGCCTGTCGCCCCGCTGGCCCTCGCCACGGTCTACTACAACGATGACCGCGTTCGGGCCGCACTCGTGGAACGAGGACCGGCGTTCGCCGACATCCTGGAGCTCGTCTCCGGTCATGTCGAGTGGGGGGTCAAGGCCTTCGCTGACGTCAGCAGGAAGGAGCAGCGGGAGTCCACGACCTCGGAGCCCGGTGGGGCCCAAGATCGGCCAGGGCAGGCATACCTCGGCAAGCTCCGGGAACGGCGGAAGGGACAGGCCGAGGCGGAGCGCGATGCGTGGCGGCAAGCCGAGGAGATCCACGCTGCGCTCAGCGATGTGTCTCATGCGAACCGAGTACATCCGCCGCAGAATCGCGATCTGGCGGGCTATCAGGGGCTGATGGTGCTCAACGGCGCTTACCTGGTGGAGGATGCGCGCACCGAGGAGTTCATCGCGGCGGTGGAGAGCATCGCCGCGGAGAGCGCCATGCGGATCGAGCTGACTGGGCCGTGGGCCCCGTACTCGTTCGTGATGGTGGAAGGTGCGGATCAGCGGTGAGCGCGATTGCCGCGGGCCGCGACATCAGCCCGCTCACGGTTCGCGACTCCCGGGAGATCGCACTCGTCGATCTGCTCGATCGGTTGTTGGCGGGCGGCGTCGTGCTGGCCGGCGACGTAACCATCTCGCTGGCAGGTGTCGACTTGGTGCGGGTGTCTTTGCGGGCCATCATCACCTCGATCCATGAGGCCACGGTGGACGTCGACTCGTGGGAGCAGGTCGACGATGGGTGAATCTTCGCGTTACCACCGACCAGAGAGGCAGCGGGGACTACCGCACCGCATAGAAACCGACGCGGAGTCGGTTCAACGCGACCTGGTCCGGCTCGTCCTGACCATCATCGAACTGCTGCGCCAGTTGATGGAACGGCAGGCCCTGCGCCGTGTGGATGAAGGCGGCCTCGACGAGGACCAGGTGGAAGAGCTGGGCTTGGCTCTGATGAAGCTGGAAGAGGCGATGGCCGAACTCCGCGACCGCTTCGGCTTCGCCGTCGAGGACCTCAACCTGGACCTTGGGCCGCTCGGCCCTCTGCTACCTCGCGATGACTGACCACAGGGGAAACCCCCTCGCACACCCGACAAACCGGAAGATCATTAAAGACGTCCTCCGCCGGCTGCACGAAGCCACGGGAGGAAATACCCCCTCTGCCGCGCGAGACGGGGACTGCGGAGAAGTGGATGAGGAATTCGAAACCGAGGAGCGCGAAGGAGACGAGGACGGCGATTAGGTCGAGGAGTACCCGGAAGTGCCTAGGGCTTCGTCGAGGACGAGGAGGATGAGGAAGAACACGGACGGCGTCGCCGTGAACCTGTGATACCCAGTCGGAGAAGGTGATCGCATGACCGTCGCAAGCATGCAAGGCGGCGGTGGGTCCCCGGTACAGCGGCGAACTGGAGGCAATCTTGCAGATGTAGTTGAGCTCATCCTCGACAAGGGCCTGGTCATTGACGTGTTCGCGCGTGTCTCGCTCGTGGGGATCGAGATCCTCACAGTCGATGCGCGCGTCGTCGTGGCCAGTGTGGACACCTACCTGCGGTTCGCGGAGGCGACCAACAGGCTGGACCTGGATCAGACGGGCGGCAAGGACCTTCCAGAGCTGATGCAGAGCATGGCTGAGGGCGGGGCCAAGGGTAAGACCAAGGGGATGATCGACGCCGCCAAGGAGAAGTTCGGCGAGTTCCGCGGTACTGGCCAGGATGCTAAGGGGAAGAATCAGCCCGGCCGGCGCCGGGAATCACGTATTCGGGAGCGTGATTGGTAGTCACACGCGCAGAACGAGGCGAACAGGTCCAATCAGGACAGCCCGATCGCAACGTGTTCGTGTCTTCCGGGCGAGCTCACAGGTTCCTGCAGCCACCCTCGGGAAGAGCCCGGCCTGGGAAGCGATGGACGGTTCACCGGCCGGTATGAGCTGGCAGGCCAGATTTGTCTTGGTGGTGGGGACGATCTTGCTGGCCATCCTGCTTGTCGTGTTTGGTTGTGATCCTCTTGTTGGTGCTGATCGTAAGTGCCGTGGGCAACGCAGCGCGGTTGAGTCACCGCGGCTGGAGGCTCTGGACACGTGCTTCGGATTTTCCGCGCGAGCTTCGACGCTTGATCGCCTCACTAGATTGAGCGATGTTTGGAGGTGGCACCGGGCTCGTAGCGAGTTCACATGGGCGACCTTTTTTCGCTCAGGGACGTGATGATCGACTGCCTCGTGAATGGCGTCCAGACCCCTGCGCCTGAAGAATGGACTGCAACTGCTCGCGCGTGTGATGAAAACGGTGATTGGAAGCTCGGGACATGATAAAGATCAAGGCTTTTCTGGCCGCGCTCCTCGGATCTTTGCTGCACCTCTGGGACATGGCAAAGATCGCATTGCGCCGCGTTGGCAAGGTTGTCCAGGACGTGTTCGAAGCTCGTGCGCCGAGGCGTCGTGGCAAGCGCAGGTTTACCTGGCGGTCAAAGGTCCACGAGCGGAGGATGGTGCTTTCGAGGCGTACGGGCATGGTGGCGGCGGGGAGCGCAGCAGCGGCTGCCATGGCGTACGTCGCTTATCGTCTGTTGCGCTCGCCGAAGGAACCAGTGGAACCTTCACTCGGCCGGGAACAGACCCCTGAAGAAGCCGAAGCCTCGACTGAGGCGAGCGCTCGGCCGGCCGAGGAGACGTTCCCACCTGAGGGTGCCGTCCCGACAGCTCGGGCAGCTAAAGCCGGTACTGGTAAGCGGGGTCGGGGCTCGAGAAGACTGGCCCGGCATCGCGGCTCCAGCTAGTGGATGCATTGGCTGTGTGCTTCTGCGCGTCGTGCCTCAGGTGGTGCGCACGAGGCGGGACCTGGGCGTTTGCGTGGAAGCACCGACGATATCCACGGCGTGCTACTTCTCAACGACGTCAACCCTGGCTGTTCTCCGTGGCGGCGCTTGGTCGGGTAGCTCCACGCTCCCACTTCGGGGAGTGCGTGTCTCGCGAATCATGTCGCGCAGCTCGCTCAAGAACAAAGCTTGAGCCATCATCGCCCAGTACAGCGCCTCGTTCTTCGGCTTGACCTGTTCGGCGGCCGCCCGCGCGCGGGCAAGGGCTTGATCCGGATCGGTGACGATCTTGCTTGTCTTCTTGTCCTTAGCCATGACCACGTCCTACCCGCCGGCGCGATCATTAACACCCGACTGGGCGTTGAGTCGCAGCGCAGCGAAAGCGTGGGAGACAGCGAGATAGGGCGAAGCGGATCAGCAGGTGTTGAGGCGAAGCAGGCGCACCTCAGCGAGCTCGGCGAATGCCGTGCAGCGGTGGTTCCGGACTCCGTGGGGGAAGTTGATCCGCTGGCCGAGTCGTGCTGCGATAGGAACCGCGGATGTTGAGACGTGACCGCGGGGCACCTCGGCGAGTTCGTGGTGCCACCGCGTCGCGCGGGTTTTCGGTGGTCGAGCGGACTCGCCGTCGAGAGCTCGGAACTGCCAGGTCACCGGCGACCGCCCCCGGTTCGCCAGTGATGCTGTCCAGGGCGGAACGGGAGGTCGGGCATGTCCCCGGTTGCGGATGCGGAGCCTGCACGGCCGCACGTGATCGCCAGCGGCTTCGACGACTGGGACTTCCCGCGAACCACCGCCGGATTGGTGCTGCTTCTCGACTTCGCGGCGACTCGTGGGATGTCGGCGGTGGCGTGCCTGGCAGGCTCGGGCATCGATCCGGACACCTTGCACGATCCCGATCTGCTGGTCGAGGCCTCCCAGGAGCTGGCGGTGGTGCGCAACATCCTCCGCGAGGTCGGCAGCCCACCCGGGCTCGGTCTCGAGGTCGGGAGCCACTACCACTTGACGACCTTCGGCATCTACGGATATGCCCTGATCAGCAGCCCGACCGTGCGCGACATGGTCGAGGTGGGCCTGCGCTATGCCGCTCTGACGTTCGCCTTCTCCCGGATCACCGGCGAGGTGGACGAACTCGGCCGGTTCGTGCTGCGGATGCGCGGGCACCGCATCCCCGCCGATGTGCGCCGGTTCTTGGTCGAGCGCGACTGCGCGGCGATTATCGTGATGCACCGGCACATGTTCGAGGGCAGCGATCCGATCCCGTTGCGGCAGGTGGACTTCGGCTTCCCCGAGCCCTCCGGTGGACTGCCCTTTCCCGACTACGGGGTTCCGGTCAGGTACGGCGCACCGACGACGGCGTTGTACCTGGACGGCGACTACCTGGACCGCCCGATGCCGCACGGCAATCCGCACACCGCGCAGGTCTGCCGAAGGCTGTGCGACCGGCTGCTGGCCCAGCGCAGCGCCGGCGGGGTCGCGAAGGCGGTCCGGGAGTACTTGATCGAGAACGGTGGGGTGGGCCCGGGAGTGGAGCACTTGGCCAGGCGGCTGCACATGTCATCCCGAACGCTGCGCCGCAAGCTGTCGGCAGAAGGCACCACGTACCGGCGGCTGATCGACGACGTCCGGCTGACCATCGTCCAGGACACGATGCGCCGGGAGACGCTCTCCGCGGCCGAGCTCGCCCAGCGGTTCGGCTACGCGGAGGGCTCGAGCTTCGTGCGCGCGTTCCGGCGGTGGACGGGCGAGACAGCCCAGTAGCCCACCCGTTTCCGGCGGTGCGTCCCTGGAATGCCGCTGTCGGCGCATCAGCTCAACTCGAAGCCGTGGTAGTGCGCCACGGCTATCCCGTCGCAGATCTGCTTGTAGGTTCCGACTCCGCCGGTGAACGGCATGAAAACGCGCTGCTTGCCCGGGATGTTGGCACCCATGTACCACGACGCGGCCTGCGGCATCAACGTCAGGTCCGCGGCGTCGTTGGTGGTGTTGACCCAGTTGTCCTCGGCGTCGAGTGCCGCTTCCATGCGGTTGAGCCCCTGCTCGCGCAGGTGCTTCAGCGCGCCGGTGATCCAGTCGACGTGGTACTCGATGGAGGTCATCATGTTGGACAGCACCGATGGGCTCTGCGGGCCGGTGATCGTGAACAGGTTCGGGAAGCCCTCCGACATCAGCCCCAGGTAGGTCCGCGGACCGTGGGCCCACTTCTGGCGCAGGGTCCGGTCGCCGTTGCGGATCTCCATCGCTCCGAGCGCACCCGTCATCGCGTCGAAACCGGTGGCCATGATGATCACGTCGCATTCGCGCTCGGTGTCGCCTGCGACGATTCCCGTCGAGGTGATCCGGTGGATCGGCTCTTCGTTGATGTCGACCAGTGACACGTTGTCCTGGTTGTACACCTCGAAATAGCCGGTGTCGACGCACATCCGCTTGCTCGCGATCGGGTATGTGCGCGGTGACAGCTTCTCGGCCAACTCGGGATCCTCGACCTTCTCGCGGATCCGGCTGCGCACGTACTCGGCGGCGATCTCGTTGGCGTTCGCATCGGTGAGGATGTCCCGGAAGCCGGAGTTGTAGCACAGGCCACCGATGTCCCAGCGTCGGCTGAGCTCTGCCGCAGCTTCCGCGGGATCGGTCTCCGCGAGGAATCCGGTGCCGTCGTCGCACTGGAACCCGAGCCGCGTCATCCGGCTGGCCTCGCGATAGGCCTGGTAGTGCGGCCTAACCCGGGCGAGTCGCTCGTTCGGTCCGTTGTGCGCGGGGACGGCGAAGCTCGGCGTGCGCTGGAAGACCGTCAGTTCCCCGACGATCGGAGCGATCGCGGTGATCGTCTGCAAGCCGGACGAGCCCGTGCCGATCACGGCGACCTTCTTGCCCGCCAGGTCCACTCCCTCGTGCGGCCAGTTGGAGGTCCAGTACACCAGGCCTGCGAAGTCATCGATGCCCTCGAACCGCGGGCGGGACGGTTTCGACAGGCAGCCGGTCGCCGCGATCACGTGCGCCGCGGTCCGGCTCTGCCCGTCGTCGGTCGTCACCGTCCACCGGGTCGCGTCCTCGTCCCAGTCCAATTTCTCGACCCGCGTGCTGAAGGTGATGTCCTTGCGCAGGTCGTACCGCTGCGCGACGTGCTGGGCATAGGCGAGGATCTCCGGCTGCGCGGCGTAGCGCTCGCTCCAGTCCCACTCCTGCTCGAGCTCGGGGTCGAAGGAGTAGGAGTACTCGACCGACTCGATGTCGCACCGCGCACCCGGGTAGCGGTTCCAGTACCAGGTGCCGCCGACGTCGTCGCCGGCCTCGATGACTCGCGCGTCGAAACCGGCCTGGCGCAGCCGGTACAGCTGGTACAGCCCCGCGAACCCCGCACCGATGATGATCACGTCGTGGTCGAGCACGGTTCAGCCCTCCTCACCGAACGAAGCGATGAACTCGTTGATGTGCTCGGCGACGAGCTGCACGCCCTCGTCGTACCCGGGCAGGATCTTCGCCATCTGGAAGTACGCGTGCATCTGGCCTTTGGCCTCTTCGAGGGCGACGGGCACGCCGGCGGCCTCCAGGGCCTTCGCGTAGGCGACGCCTTCGTCGTGCAGGGGATCGCACTCCGCGACGTAGACCAGGGCTGGAGGTAGGCCCGCGTGGCTTGCGGCGCGCAGTGGGGAAGCATCGGGGTTCTCGCGTGCTTGCTCGTCCGGGATGTAGTGGTCCCAGAACCAGACCATGGTGTCCCGGCTGAGCAGCAGCTGGTTCTCCGGTGCGAGGTAGGACGCCGTGTTCAGGTCGCAGTCGGTCACGGGGTAGACGAGGACCTGGTAGTCGATCTTCGGCCCCTGCTTGTCGCGAGCCCACAGCGTCATCACCGCGCTGATGTTCCCGCCGGCGCTGTCACCGGCGACGATCAGCGGCGCACCCTCGGGCGCGAGCTCCGCGGCGTGCTCGTCGGTCCAGGTCAGGCCGACGTAGCCGTCCTCGATCGCGGTCGGGAAGGGGTGCTCGGGGGCCTTGCGGTAGTTGACGAGGACCACGGTCGACTGCGTCATGTTCGCCAGCTGGCGGCCCAAGTGGTCGTACTGCAGATCGATGTCACCCAGGACCCAGCCACCGCCGTGGAAGTACACGATGATCGCCTTCGGCGTGCCCTCGGGCGTCAACACCCGAGTCCGGAACTGCCCGCCCGCGCCCTCCAGCTTGATGTTCTGCACCGATGCGACCGCCGGGCCCGGCCCACTCATACCGGCCAAGATCGGTCCGCTCATCCGTGCGATCGCGGGTGTCGACTCGTGTATTGCCGGGCCACCCGACTCGGCGAGTTGTGCCAGGAAAGCCTGGGATGCTGGTTCCAGAGGCATGGCAACATCTCCTCGTTCGCGTCGCGCAGAGCGCTCCTGGGTAAGGTGCAGGTTACGAACGCGAAAAGACCTGCGGAATCGCCGGAGCGGACAGAACGCCGACCGTTCCGGTCACGCCACTTCAACTGAGGGTTTTCCATCCTCGTCCTGCGGGGCGGTGCGGGTCGCGGAACCTCAGCGCCCGCCTGGACTCCGGGTGCCCGACTTGATGTATGGCCAATACACGGCATTCGGACCCGTTCAGGGGAGAGCGTTTGCGGACATCCCGTCGACGGCATCACGCTTCTCGACGACCAGCAATTTTGTTGCCTGCGAACGACGGATCGAGGGCGTGATCGAAGTGACCAAGTACCTGGTGCGAGCGGCCTACACCGCCGAGGGTGTCAAGGGTCTGCGCAAGAAGGGCGGCACGGCCCGGGTGGACGCCATCCGGAGCGTGGCGGAGAAGCTCGGCGGCAAGTTGGAGTCGTTCTACTTCGCCTTCGGCGAGTACGACACCTACGTCATCATCGACTTGCCGGACAACGCCTCGGCGGCGTCGATCGGACTGGCCGTCAGCGGCTCCGGTGCCGCTCGCACCGATACCGTCGTCCTGATGACCCCCGCCGAGGTCGACGAGGCCGTGTCGAAGGAGCTCGGCTACCGCGCGCCGGGCGAGTGACGTCGTCGAACAGGGATACGCATTCCATCGGAAGTCCTGCCAGTTCAGCGGGAAACCGTCGGCTTCCAGCTCCACGGCGTTGGAAAGGTCGATGCGTTCGGGCACGAAGTTGAGCGGCCCGGTTGAGCAACCGGGCCGCTCAACGTGGATGGATGTTGGTGTTCAGGCGCAGCGGACGGATTCAACGGCCTCAGTCGATGCGGGCGATCGCGACGTAGACGCAGGAGTGCTCTGGTTCGCTGTTGTGCTGGTCCGGGTTCCATTCCTGGGCGAAGACGAC